>NZ_JBHOFD010000008.1:0-201935 GCF_046543445.1 Paenibacillus nanchangensis | reverse complement strand
GCATGGTTGGTCGCACTCCCATGCTGCCACACAAGCAAGGTGTTTTTTGTCCATACGAGTAAAGCTACTGAATTCTCCTTACGCGCTCAAGGATTTAAGCCATTTTTCTAGCTGCGAAAGTTGAGTTAATAAGGCTAGCTGATTCAGGGGTCTCAAGCTGATGCTGCCTTAGAGGGCTCATCTGTTGTCGCACCAGGCAGCCCGCTCTAGGCGGCTTTAAGCTGCTGCTCTCGGCAGTGCACAGCCAGAGCTCCATCCAGCCGGAGCCGGGAGAACGCAGAGGATAGGAAAAGAGGGAGCGGCTAAACCCGGTTGGGCTTAGCCTGCTCCCTCTTTCCGATCGTAGGCCTCTTTCAGCACCGCTTTCATCAGCGGGACATACACATCCCAATAAAAAGCGTCTTCACTGTGATTCCGGTCAAAGGTGAAGGCGCTTTTCAGCGTTTCCCAGCCGGTATAGCGGCGCCAGAACGGGTAGCGGTTGTAGTCGGCATAATCTCCGGCAAAGTAATAAGCGGTGTACACGTCAGTCCGGCGGGCAACGACGGCCGGAAATTCGGCCGGAAGGCCCGCTCCCGTCAGCACCGCCCGCCCTTCGTCGGTCACGTTCAGGCGGTAGTTCGCCAATACGCTGCTGCCCCCAACCGGCGTCACGATGTCGAACCAGTAGTTGTAACGGGTCGTTCCGTTTACGCCCGAAAAAGCCCGCCCTTCCGGCGTAAACGTCATGCCGACACCGCCTTCCTCCAGCGCTTGGCCTTCTTCCAGCACCAGCATGCCGCCGTCCGAGTGGACCAGCAGCAGCCCCGGCCCCGAGTACGGCCAGGGGCTGCCTTCTTGGGCAGCATAGGTTTGCCGCAGGGCTTCCGGCACCTCGCCGCCTTCCCCGAGCTCTGGGAAGTAACGGCCGGTCCAGCCGGTCCACCGGGCGCCAAGCAGCGGGTACATCCGCGCGGCCGCGGACGGCGGGGTGGGGCTGGCGAACGCGTTGAACTCGGCGACCAGCGTGGCCCCCCGGCCCGCCGCGCCGGTCAGCAGCTCCGCATCGCCCAGCGTGAGCCCGCCGTAAAGATGGGCCGCCGCGCCTTCGGGCGGAGAGGCGCCGTAGAAGTCTTCGGCGGATACGCCGTAGGTGTCGGCCACATAAATTAAATCGGCCGACACCGCTTCCTCCGGCAGCTCCGAAACCGAAAATTCCGTCCCGTCTTCGGGATGGAACCCGTAATAATCCCGGCTGTAGTCATAAGCCGAGCCGTTATTTTTGACGTATTTCTGCTGATTTAACAGCCAGACCAAACCTTTATGCTCCCGGTACGATTCGTCCGGCACCGTCTTGTCGAGGATGGCGACCTGCAGCGCACGCCCCGGGGAGACGGTCCAGATGATCCAGGGGAGCAAAGCCGCCAGCAGCAGTCCGCCGGCCAGCAGCAGCGGCCATCTTTTGCGCATATTCACAGCTCCCGCCCCTTCCGTTCGCCTCCGGGCTTGGAATTCATCACGTTGCCGCGCACCATGTCGCCCCAGGCGTGCTGCTTACCCCGGACCGCCTGAATCAGCCCCTGAAACCGCCAAACCGTCATCAGCGGCCGGTACCAGAACGCTTCGGTCAGCGCGTAGAAGGTCAGGCGGAACAGGTCGGACAACTTGTTATAGCGCCCGAAGCACCACTGTTCGAACAGCACCGCGCCAACCGACAGCAGCGATCCATACACCAGCATCATCAGGAATAGGGCGAGCGTGATCTGCAGGTTGACCAGGTCAAGCAGCAGACCGGCAGCTACCGTCACAATACCAAACAATTCGATAACGGGGCCCAGCAGTTCGATCAGCGTAAAATAAGGCATAGAAACAAGCCCAACCGCGCCATAGCGGGGATTGCCGATCATCCGTTTATGCCGCCACAGGCTTTCAAACAGCCCCCGGTGCCAGCGGGTGCGCTGGCGGTGCAGCACCTTCAGCCCTTCGGGCGCTTCGGTCCAGCAGACGGGATCGGGGACGTAAACAACTCTGGCGCGGCTTTTTTTCTCCTTGATCCGGCGGTGCAGGCGGACGATCAGCTCCATGTCCTCTCCAATCGTGCCGGTTTCGTAGCCGCCGGCTTCGATAACCCAATCCTTTTTAAAGACGCCAAACGCTCCTGAGACGATCAGCAGCAGATTATACCGGCTGAGGCCAACCCGGCCCATCAAAAATGCGCGCAGGTACTCAATGACCTGCATGACGACAACCGGATTGCGCGATAGCTTGACGTGCTCGCCGCTGAGATGTCCGCTGTCCACGAAGCTGCCGTTGGCGATTCCGACACTGCCGCCGGTGGCGACAATTTCTTCGCCGGGCTTGGCATCAATAATCGGTTTAACCACCTTCAAAAAGGCGTCCGTATCCAGCACCGTATCCCCGTCGAGCGAAGCGAAGTAGGGATACCGCGATACATTGATGCCTGCGTTCAGGGCATCGGCTTTACCGCCATTCTCCTTGTCGACCAAAATCAGATTGTGATGCCGGAGCGACCGGTAGATGGCCCGGATCGGCTTGGTTTCTTTGCCCAGCCCGGACCAGTGCACCTTGCTTTTGACCTCGGTCATCTCGAATTCATCGATCAGCGCCTGCGCGGTGGCGTCTTTGGACCCGTCGTTAATGACGATAATTTCAAACTGTTTATAGTTGATGCCAAGCAGGGAACGCACGCTCCACACGATGTTGACTTCTTCGTTGTAGGCGGGGACGAGAATGGACAGGGGAGGGGCCAATTCACTGCCCAGGAGCATGTCGAACTGAACGGGATTTACGTCTTTTTCCCGGTAGAGCTTGCCGGCGGCGGCCAGGAACAAAAAGATATAGATAAGCGTGACGACAACGACATAAATCAGCAGCACCAGCGCAAACGCGTCCAGAATGACAAACAGCACGTCAATGGAAGATTCCTTCATAACGTTTCCTTTCCAGCGTTTCCTCCGCCATTTCTCTGGCATAGCGGTCGGGATGGCTTGAAATTACCCGGAGCAGCAGTTCTTCTCCCGAGCGGTAGCGGGAAAGCGAATCGGCCGCCGTTTGGCGTACGGCATAAGACGGATCGCCGAGCAGACCGTTCAGATGCGGCTTGTAGGCTTCGTCCCGGATGCTTCCCATCAGCCTGGCCCTTGCCTGCCGTTCTTCCGCTGAGCCGCCGGGGCCGTCGCTCAGAAGGGACTGAAACGCTTCTTCCCCTTTAGGACTCATATACCCAAAATTCGCCAGCGCGTTTAAGGAGCGGATGCGCAGCTCAATCTCCGTGCTGTTCAGCAGCATCTCCAGCAGCCCAAGCACGGCGGACGTGCGGTCATTGCCGAGCCGCAGGGCGTCCACAGCCGCCATTTGAACCCGCAGCGGATAGCCTGAAAAATCGGCAATCAGCTCCTCCCGGATTTGCGGTCCAAGCGGAAGCAAGAGCTGCAGCAGCCGGGCTTCGGACAAGCGGTCCGTTGTGGCTTCCTGCCGGAGGAGATGAAGCAGTTCGGGATCATGAAAAACGGCGAAAATCCGCATGATCAAAAAGCGTTCTTCCTCCGATATCCGCCGTTTCCGGTTCAGCATATCCGTCAGCTCCGTCTTCAGGGAGCCGATCCGGAACAGTTCGATTTCCAATAGAGCGTTGACTCTGCGGCTCCACCTGCGGCTGTTCAGCATCCGGGCGTAGTCTTCCCGGAAGTGGCGGCGGGCGAAAGCGTAAATGCGCTCGCGCTCCTGCTGTGAGCCGCTGACTGTCAGGCGGTGCTGCAGGGCGGCGCGCACAGGAGGCGATTCGCCCAAACGGCCTTGGTGCAGCAGCCGGCCTTCCTTGCCGGATTCCAGGTACTGCTGCAGGGCCGAGTCTCCTTCCTGGAGCAAGCGAAGCGATTCTGCAAACCGGCGATGATTCCGGTTAATCGTGCTTTTACGGAGACTGAGGTATAAAAACAGGGCAGCCAGCAGAACCAGCAGGAGCAGGCTGAAGAGTTCCACGGCCCGCAGCGTAAGGCCAAAGGGCTCGTTCATCCGCTCATCCCCCGCAGCAGCCGCCCGACACGGGCCTCCAGCTCGACCAGGCTGAAGGGCTTGGTCAGATAATCGTCCGTACCGGCCTGGATCGCCTCCGCGATTTCCCGTTCCTCCTGGACGCCGGTCAGCATCAGCACTTTATATTCGCCTTGCCCGGTCAGGCCGCGCAGCTTCCGCAGCACCTCCATGCCGTTCATCCGGGGCATCATCCGGTCGAGGATCAGCAGGCACCGGCCGCCGCCTTCGCTCCAGCCGTCTCCAAAAAAATCTTCTCCGTCGGAGAAAGCGCGAATCTCGGCTCCATATTCCTCCGCCAGTTCCCGAAGCTGACGCAGGAGCAGGCTGCGGATTAAATCGTCGTCGTCAATGACCGCTACGCGCAGGGGCGGTTTGGCGGCAGGCGTATCTTCGCGGTAGACGGCCGCCCGGCCGCCGCCCGCCGCCTTGGCTTCGGCTGCGGCCGAGGCAGCCCGCTCCAGAATCGACGCGACCGGGCTTGCCGGATCGGCGCGGGTAATGCCCGCCGAGAAGGAGGGCAGGCCGTCCATGCCGTCCGGACCCCGCCGGTACCGGGCGAGAAGTCCGCCGATCCAGTTTTCGGCCTCCGTCTCGGTCATTCCCGGCTGCAGCAGCAGGAAGCGGTCGCCTTTTTCCCGCGCCCACACGTCCTGTTCCCGAAGCGCGTTCCGGATAATATGCGAGAATTCGCGCAGCGCCTCGTCTCCCCGGGCATAACCTTCGCGTTCGTTAAAGCCGCGGAAATTGTCCAGATTGAACAGGGAAACGGTCAGCGGCGGTCCTCCGGCAGGCAGGCTCCGCCATCGCTCCAGCTCCTGTCTGAAAAACGGCGCGTTGTACGCCCCGGTTAACTCATCGTTCATCAGCATCGCCGTCAGCCGCCGTCTGCGGGACAGCTGGCGGCCGATCCGGACGGTGAATTCATCCAGCGCAAACGGCTTCGGGATGAAATCGTCGGCGCCGGAAGCGAAACCGGCAATCCGGGTGGCCTTGTCGTTCCTTGCACTCATCAACACCGTCGGGATCAGCCGGGCTTCACAGCGCTCCCGGATGCGTCCAAGCAGCTCCAGACCGCTGGACTGCTCCAGGACGACATCGAGCACGACGCAGTCGGGGTCCAAATCGTAACACCATTGCAGCGCACGGTCGGGGTAAGGCGTGGCAAGCGCCATCCAGCCGCCGGCTTCCAGAGCGTCCTTGAGGACGGTCAACATGCCGGGGTCATCGTCAAGCACGACGACCAGATCCTGCCGCCGCTCCGCCGCCGGCAGCGCCAGGCTGTCCTCGCCGTCCGATCCGGCGGCGGGTCCGATCCCCTCAGCGGGGGCTTCCGGGGCGGCGGAAGGGAGCAGGCGCAGGAACGGGGACAGCACCTTGGCTCTGTCCCCGGCCGACCATTCCCGCTCCGAGTCCTCCCGGAGCCCGGGGAGCTGCTGTTCGGCGGCCTCCATCCAATCGGTAAGGCCGATGGTGCCAGCCGTACCTTTGATCGAATGGACCAGCCGGTACAGCTCCCTTTCGGGGACGATCCCTTCGGCGGACAGCAGCCCAAGCCGTTCGCGCATCTGCTTGTAAAACAAGGTCCGGTACTTATCCATGTTCGGTATCCTCCTTTTCGGGCGGAGTCAGATGCACCTCCACGACATCGCCCGCGCTGCGCACCCTCGCATCCGCAAACCCGTTTTTGGCCAGCGTCTCGCGGATCTCCTGCTCGTTTTGTGCCGGAAACACCAGCGGCGGCGGCCCCGGCTTCCGGTTCATCAGCGACTCCCCAAGCTCCAGCAGCCGCTCCAGGGCAAAGGGCTTCTGCAGATAAGCCTGCTGCCCGTCATCCGCGTAATGCTCCGGCCGGTCCAGCACGGAGCTGACGATCACCGGCAGGCGGCCGAGCCGCTCGCTTTTCACCAGCTCGGCCACCACATCCCAGCCGGTCAGCGTTCCTTTCAGCTGAATGTCGACGATCAAGAGGAGAGGGAGGTGGGAGCCGGTGTGCCGGAGATCCAGCAGCGCTTCTTCGGCACTGTTCACGCGGTATACTTCATATCCGCTCTCCTCAAACGGGGCGCGGATCAATCCGGCGAGATTGTCGTCGTCCTCGACTACAAAAATCTTCCCTCCAAGCGGCTCGGGCACAAAGCGCTCGAATGCCGCCCAGAAGGTGCTCCCCTCGCCGAAAACCGATTCAAAGCCGATCCGGCCGCCCATTCCCTCCATAATCTCCTTGACGATGGATAAGCCAAGTCCCGTTCCGCCGATCTGCCGGCGGTCGGAATTGTCTACCCGGTAGAACTTGGAGAAAATCCGGTTTTTGGCTTCTTCCGGAATTCCCAGACCGTAGTCCTGCACCTCGGCCGTCCACTGTCCCTCGCGGAGAACAACCCGGACGTCCACTTTGTCCGCGCCGGGCGAGTATTTGATTGCGTTGCTGATCAGATTATGCAGAACCTGCAGCGTCCGGTCCCGGTCGCCTTTGACGTAGCAGGGTTCCTCCGGCAAATCGGCCTGAAGCAGATGATTAAATCCGTTTTTATATTGCGAGGCAACGGTTTCAACAACCTCCCGGAGATCAAACGGCAGCCGGGCGTAGGACTGTTTGCCCGATTCCATCCGCTGCAGATCCAAAAAATCGCCGATCAGCTGGGAGAGGCGGACCGCTTCTTTATGCACCGTCTCCAGATACTTTTGGCGTTTGGCGGGCTGTACCTCGCGCTTCAGCATAATTTCAACAAAGCCCATAATGCTGGCCAGCGGGGTCCGCAGTTCATGCGAAACGATGCTGACGAACTCATTTTTTGCCCGGTCGGCGGCTTCCTCTTCCGTCCGGTCCCGCAGGACAAAGACATACAGGGGTTCGCCTTCGGCCTGATATAAATTGCGCATATACAGCTCAAAAGCTTTTTCTTCCCCGTTGTCCCAGCGGAGGTTAAGCTGTTCGTGGAACTCATTCAAGCGGCCTGCAAACACGTCGTCAAGCTTGGCGGTCATGCGCTGGATGGCCGCTGTGGTCATAGATTTGTGGGTGGCGAGCATATACACGTTCATGCCTACCTGCAGGTCTTGAGGAATCAGGCCGTACATCGGCTGATTGATAAAAGTAACTGAGCCTTGGGCGTCTGTAAGCAGCAGCCCTTCGTAAAGGGAGTCGACGATCCGGCGGAAGCGGTCGCGCTGTTCCTCCATCGTCTGCTTTTCGCTGCCGATTTGGACATTCAGCCGGGCCAGTTCCTCTGCCTGCGATTTCCGGGCCTCCCCTTCCAACTGAGCCATGTAGGCCAATCCGAACTGGCGGACGAGCCCCTCTGTCGTCCCGTCATCCGACGCAAACGCTGTTCCGGCGCCATAGATGGTCAGGAGCAGGAAACCGGATGTCTCGCGTGAGCCGTTTTGAAGCGGAAAATAACGGTCCCATGCGTGTTCATATCCGCCGTGAACGCCCTGCTCCGGTCCTGACAGCGGACGGATGCGGGCGATTGGTTCGCCCTCTTCAAGCACGCGCAGCGCAGGCCCGAACCACTCCGATTGTTCCGGCTGCCCCGCTGATGACGGGTACCCCTGGGAATACAGCCGCTCAAACTGGCCGCCGTCCCGCCGGGCCACCAGCATGATTGCGTCAAGCCCAAGCGCTTTGACCAAAGCGGACAGCGAGTTGCGGAGAAACGCATCCATGTCCGTAAATCCGGCGAGCTGCTCCTGGAAGGAGGAGATTGTCTCCAGCGTCGCCTCACGCTCTCTCAGCTTGTCAAGCGCTTCCTGCCGTTCCAGCTGCTGGGCCATAATTTCTTCGTTTTGGGCCTCCAGCTCATCATGCTGCTCGGAGAGCTTGGCAAGATGGCTGTCGAGCTCTGCACGGCGTTGACGCAGCGCTTCAGTCATGACATTGATCCCGTGGGCCAGCTGGCCGATCTCGTCGGAACGGCCGCTTTCTTTTAGCAGCAGAAACTGTCCGCCGCCAATCTCCTGGACGACTTCCTCCATTTCCCGCACAGGGGCAATGACTTCCCGCTCTAAGTAACGTCTCAGCCGGTAAGCGAAGAGGACGGCGACACCTAAAATAAGCAGCGGAATAAACAGCAGCAGCCGATTCAAGCTCCGGTTGCGCTCCGTCAGCTCCGTTACATCGTCCCGCTGCAATTGAAGCTGGGTGGCAAACTGGCTTTCTATGGAGCGGATCAGCGGCGTAATTGTTCCTTGGGACAGGTTGCTGATGGCTGCTTTATCCTTGGCCCGGTTAAGTGAGATGGCCGTGCTCAGATGCTGGAAATAGTCGTTTCCCATCTTCTCCAGCTCGGCGAACCGGCCGGTCCATTCGGGATCGTCATGCAGCGCAAGGAACTGCCGCAGCCGCTCCCGGTAGTTTTCCCGCCTGCTGAGCGAGTCGTCCAGAAATTCCTCCCGGCCGTAAGCCATGTAGGCGCGGAAGTCGGAAACAATCCCGCTAAATTCATTTTCCAGAATGTACAGCGCGTTAAGCTCGTCCAGCCGCTGTTCCATGGCCTCCGTGTTTTCCCTGATTTGCAAATTTACAAAAATATTCGACGCAATCAGGATCACTGCCAGCGCAATAACAAGCTGATAGACGGCCCCGGCCAGTTTGGAAGCCAGGCCGCCGCGCCGCCCGCGCTTCATTCCGCGGTCCCCGGCTGCTCCATCAGCCCTCCGATTTCCTCCAGCAGTTGAATCGGGCTAAAGGGTTTGGACATAAACCGGCTTACGCCGGCGGTTTTGGCGCGAATCCGGTCCTGCTCCTGCACCTTGGCTGTCAGCAGAATCACCGGCTTGGAGGCGTTAGGCCCGCCTTCGCTGCGGAGCCGTTCGCACACCTCGATCCCGGTCGCTTCCGGCATCATGTAATCCAGGATAATCAAATCGAAGGTTTCACTGGCCAGCAGGGCGGCGGCTTCCCCGCCGTCTTCCGCTTCCGTTACCTCGAACCCTTCCTCTTCCAGCGTTTCGGTCAGCAAAAAGCGCAAAACGGCTTCGTCCTCAGCGATTAATATTCGTGCGTTGTTCAAGGAACCCAGCTCCCTTCAAGGTCATGAGTATGATGCGGGAAAGATGCCGGCAGGTTGTACTCGCCCCAAAAAATATTCCCTATCCTTAATATAAACGTTAACAATTGGACTTGTTACCTCGAATTTTGATTTCCTGGGAAATCAGGCTTATCTACCTAAAACGTGGTGAAGCCCAGCAGGTTCTGAAGGCGGAAGACCGCGTATTTCAGCCAGGTGTATTCGCTTTGGTAGGCTTCGAAAGGAAGAGTATAATCGGCGTCGGTATTGTTCCAGAGGCGGTTAAAATAGGCGACCAGTTCTCCATGCACGGGCTGCTCCTTGGGAAATGAAGCCCAAAGATTATTTTCCAGGTTGTAGTCGTCCAGATTACGCGGTGTAAAGTTGGCAGAACCCCCGAGCAGAATGGAGGGGCCTTTTGCTTTAGCGATGAACATCAGCTTGGTATGATACTGCTCCTGTGTGGTATTGTACCAGCGGATGCGGACTGCACCGTCTGATCGGTTATGAAGGTCCATCGCGACCGGCCGGTTCGGAATACCGGTTTTATCCCGTCCAAAGGCGTTCTGATTCGGATCGAGCACCAGCCGGACATCTGCTCCGCGGTCCGCAGCCCTCAGCAGCTCCCGGGTGACTTTGTCGTCGGCCAGGTAAAACATGCCGATCCAGACCGTGTCGCCCGCCCCCGCTTCGGCCAGGTCAGCTAGCAGCCTACGGTAAATGGCGCCTTCCGTCAGGTAGCGGATTTCAATGTCTCCCTTAGTGTCTTGAGGCAGACTATCCGCCTTGCCGGCGATCCGGTTCAACGCCTCCAGCGCCGGGCTGCCGCCGGACAAAGCCGCCGCGGCCCGTTCAGTCTCCACCATATCGGCAATAACCGGTCCGGTTACCTCAAATGCGATGTTGGAGTGGTAAGCGCTGGCGTCGTGCACATTGCCGGAAGAAACAAGCGCTCCTTTTTCGCTGACCAGAAGCTTGCGGTGGTTGGCCTTGACATTCAGGAGCTTGAGGTAGGACCGGACGGTAATATCAGGTCCTCCGCTGGCCATAAGATTCGGCAACCCGCCGCTGCCGCTTTGGCCAAACCATTGGATAAACGTGCGCCATACCGCCGAATACAGCGGGGTGGAGTCGCGCAGCGCATCCACATCGGTCACGACAACAGGGATGCCGGCGGTAGTCATGCGTTCCAGCAGAGGGTTAGGAGCTGAGCCGTAGTTGGTGTTTACTTCGTCGGTAAGGAAGACAATGTCCATGCCGGGGTGATTTTGTTTGTGGGCGATCAGCTTGTCCGCAAGCAAGGCGCTGACTTGAGGGAACGTCTGATCCTTATGCGTGTAGTCGTTAAAAAGAAACAGATCAATCACGAGAAACTCCCTCGATTCCTCGATCATTTCCAGCATTCTGGGCAAAATCCGGCTCTCCTGGGCGCCATCAGAACTGCCGTCGGGATAGGTGAGATCGTATAAGAAATTTAGATCTTGAACGCGGTACACCGGGCTTTCATAAGAAATCCCCGGGGGAAGCGGCTTATGGGTCTGATAAATGGCCACGGCCGCCAGCCAGAGAATCAGAGCGGCGCAGCAAGCGAGCAGGAAGCGCCGCCGCGAGAGACGGCGAATCCGTTCTCCGCCCGCCCGGCCGGAGGGCCGGGAAGACAAAAATAGTTGGTTGGAATTCATGGCCAGGCCTCCTTGTGCGAGGTTGGGTGCTTAAGAGTACTGTAAAGTGTTGTGCAGCTGTACCCACCTATAACCGCAGCGGAGAAGTCTTGACGCAGGAGGCACGCGCGGGGAGGCGCCGGAGATAATGGAACTCAGTGTAAGACAATGACAGTCTGACGCGCGTTATGTATAATGGGTGTATTCGATTTGTATAACGTTAATGACGAGCTTTTTTCGGGCGGAGACGGGAAAGGTTCAGCGAAAGGAGGGTGAGTAAACAACGTGTATACCATCAAACAGGTTGCCGAAATGCTGGATATCCCCTCCGTCACGCTTCGGGCCTGGGAGAACCGCTATCAGGCGGTTGCGCCTGAACGGACCGAGTCGGGTTACCGGCTGTACAGTCCGGAAAATGTGGAAGACCTGCGCTGGCTGAAGGAAAAGACGGAGAAGGACGGCATCAGCATTTCGCATGCGGTCCGGCTGCTGCATGCCCGCAGGCGGGACATGCTTGAGGCGGGCGGGGGACAAGGAGCTCCCGGCCAGGGTTACGATAAAATGCGGAACCAGATCTATGAAGCGCTGCATGCGTTTCAGGGTGAGCGGGCCAATGCGCTGATCGACTTCGGGTTTTCCGTGTACAGCTACGAAACGATGTTTTATCAGGTGCTTGTGCCTGTTCTGCATAAAGTCGGGGACGCCTGGGAAGCGGGAGAGGCCACAGTGGCGCAAGAGCATTATATGACCCATATGATTTTTCAGCGGTTTCAGCAGTTCATGCAGGCTTTTCCCGTGTATGCGCATCTGCCGAGAGCACTGGCGTTTTGCCCCGCGGGTGAGCATCATCAGGTTGGCCTTCTGCTGTTTTCGCTGTTTTTGCGAAAAAATGGGATGGACGTTATCTACCTCGGCGCCAATACGCCGGAAGACGGTGTATTCAGGCTGCTGGAAGAAGAGAGCCGGATCGGTGCAGTCTGCCTGTCGGTAACGGATACCGACCTGGTCCCGTATACGGACGAGCTGGTGGAACGCATCAAGAAAGCCCGGCCGGAGCTGAAGATCGTATTGGGCGGAAAAGGATACGAACGGTCAACGGACACGGTCCATTCCCGCTATGTGATGAACGAACCCGCGGAGCGGTGGCAGGAATGGTTTGACCAGTTTTTTTAGCGGTGGGAAACCTACCGGAAAAGACGAGCAGTGCGGCCTGATGCCGCACTGCTTTTTTGCGCCCGGTTTGAAAATTTATGCCAGCGGAAGTGCGGATTTACAATCGTTTTAGTTGATTGTATGATATTTGTATCACCATTGTATAAGGTTTGTCTAAAATGTGGGTAAATAAAGGTTGAGAGGAGGGATCGGATTGCTGCCATTAGCGGAATCCGCTGCAAAAGTAGCGGTAGTGGGCGCCGGACCGGGCGGCCTTGCTGCGGCGATGCTGCTTGCTGCCGGAGGCTACAGGGTTCAAGTGTACGAGAAGCAGCCCGTTGTCGGGGGACGTTCCGGAAGACTGGAGCTGGGGAATTACCGGTTCGACAGGGGAGCGACTTTTTTAATGATGCCCCAGCTGCTTAAGGAGCTGTTTGAGCTGGCGGGCCGCTCACTCTCCGATTACGTGGAGATGAAGGAGCTGGATCCGCTGTATTCGCTGCATTTCGGAGACCTTGTGTTTTCGCCTTCGACGAACCGGGAAGACACCGCGGAGCAAATTGCGAAGCTGTTCCCGGGCGACGAACAGGGGTATCTGCGGTTTATGAAAGAGGAAGAAAACAAATTCAGCCGGATCATGCCGCTGCTGCAGCGGCCGTTCGGATCGCTGGGGGATTACCTTAAACGCGATGTTTTCAAAGCGCTGCCCAAGCTGCACGCCGCGGACACTGTGTACAACCGGTTATCCAAGTATTTCAAGGATGAGCGTCTGCGCCAATCGTTTACTTTTCAAGCCAAATATCTCGGGATGTCGCCTTGGGAATGTCCGGGCACGTTCACCATTTTATCCTTTCTGGAGCACCGCTACGGATTGTATCATCCGGTTGGCGGAGTGAACCGGGTGCTGGAGGCCATGGCTGATATCATCCAGGAATACGGCGGCTCGATTCATACGGCTTGCGGGGTTAAACGGATATTGGTAAAAAACCGCCAGGCGCAGGGACTGCTCCTGGAAAACGGTGAAAAAGTGGACGCAGACCACGTCGTCATTGGCGCCGACTTTGGCTCCGCAATGACGAATCTGTTTGAGCCTGGTCTGCTCAAACGTTATACACCGAACAAAATCGCCCGCAAACGTTATTCTTTGTCCGCAGCTATGCTGTACCTGGGCATCGACGGTCCGGTCGGCCTGGCGCATCATTCCGTTCACTTTGCTGGCGATTACCGCCGCAATGTGGAGGAAATCACGAGGCTGGGCGTCCTGCCAAAAGATCCTTCCATTTATGTTCACAATCCATCCGCTATCGATCCGACGCTGGCTCCGGCAGGAAAATCCTCCCTGTATGTGCTGATGCCGGTAGCGAATTTGCAGGGACAAACGGAATGGGACCGGGATAGGGAGCGGGTGCGTGACATGATGCTGGAACGGCTGGAACGGATACCGGGTCTGGCAGGACTCGAAAGCCGTGTGGAGGAAAGCCTGTTCTACTCGCCGCTGGATTGGCAAAACAAGCTGGACGTGTACAACGGGGCTGTGTTCAATCTTGCGCATAACCTCGGGCAGATGATGTACCTTCGCCCCCATAACCGGTTTCAGGAAATAAAAGGCGTCTGGCTGGTCGGCGGAGGAACTCATCCGGGCAGCGGGCTGCCGACCATCTTTGAATCGGCCAAGATCAGCGTCCGCCTGCTGCGCGAATCCGACCGACCGGCAAAAAGCCGGATCCATGCGCCGGCGGGTTCTGCTGCCGGGACGGGAGCGCGGCTGTGAGCCGGGTCGCGGTGATCGGCGGTGGCATCGGCGGTCTGACGGCGGCGCTGCTGCTCAGCCGGCAGGGACAGGAGGTCACTTTGTACGAACAAGAAAGCAAAGTGGGCGGGCGGACGGCCTTTGAGGAAGAAGGACCATTTCGGATCGATAAAGGACCGACGATCGTGCTGCTGCCCGAGATGCTGCTCGGCATTTTGGAGGAAGCGGGCATTCCCGCGGAGCGGGTGCCCCTGCTGCGCTGTGATCCGCTGTACCGGATTCACTTCCGCAGCGGGCGGACCCTTATAAAAACCGGCGGAGCTGAGGAGACCGCGGCGGAGATTGAGCGGACTTATCCGGGCGAAGGAGCGGGTCTGTTGCGTTTTATGCGGGACATGGCTCATTTGTATCCGCAGGGCAAACGCTCGTTTCTGGAGCGGGACTTTGGCCGGAACCGTGATTTTTTCACTCCCTCGAATCTTCGTCTTATGCTTCGCCTCCAGGCATACCGGAGCCTGCGGTCGGCGGTGGGCCGATATTTCCGGAGCGAGGAGCTGCGGGACGCGTTTTCGCTGCAAAGCCTTTATATTGGAGGAGCTCCGTTTCAGACCCCCGGCATTTATACCATGCTCCCTTACGCCGAGCTGGCTTTTGGCGTCTGGATGCTGAAGGGCGGCTACGGGCGGCTGCCGGAACTGATGGCGGAAGAACTGGTGCGGCGCGGAGTAAAGATTCATACGGAAACAGCCATTGAATCGCTGCTGATTCAAGGGCGGCGCTGCAGGGGAGTGGTCGTCCGGGGAGCGGCTGAGGAATACGATGCGGTGCTGTATAACGGGGATTATCCGAATCTTGATGAACTGCTGGCGGGAGGAACGGGACGGAAAAAGGCTGAGACTGACGAACCGGATTCGAAACAAGGAGCCCCGCGCCGCCGGATGTCTTCCTCCGCAGGAATCGTCGCGCCGGGCTGGACGGGAAGCCGAGGAAGCGGGGGGCGAACCGGCGGACCGGTCCGGGTGCGGCGGGATTATCTTCCCTCATCAGGCTGCGTGCTGCTCTACATCGGAGTGGAAAAACGGTGGGAAAAGTCCCTTACGCACCAGTTTTTTCTGCCGGATAGTCTAGACCGGAGTCTGAAGAGTGTGTTCAAGGAACGCCGGATTCCGGCGGACCCGTCGTATTATGTGTTTAATCCGGCGGTGCTGGATCCGGAAGCGGCGCCGCCGGGAGCGAGCGTGCTGTACTTTTTGATTCCGGTACCCGATGCGCATGGAATAGACTGGGCAGCAGAATCCGGACCGCTTGTGGAGCGGGTACTGGAGGACGCAGAGCGGCGGGGGTTTCCAGGCCTGCGCGATCGGATTGTCTGGCGGAAAATCCGAACCCCGGAGGATGCGCAGCGGGAAGGGTTATACGGCGGAGGAAGCTTCGGGATCGCTCCAGTCTTGTCGCAGTCGGGTGTATTCCGGCCGCAGCCCAAACCGCTTCCGCTGGAAGGGCTGTACGCCGCGGGAGCGTCCGTGCACCCGGGGGGCGGCGTGCCGATTGTGATGCAGGGCGCGCGGCTTGCGGTCAGTCAAATGATGAAGGAGATGAAGAAGCGTGGATGAAATTTTGCGGAAATGCGAGGAAATGATTCAGGGTAGATCCTCCTCTTTTTATATGGCGTTTCAAGGCCTCCCCTCGCCCCGCCGGGAAGCGGTGTATGTCATTTATGCCTTCTGCCGGATGATTGACGACAGCGTGGACGAACCGGGCCGTTCCCCCTACGGCATCCATGAACTGCGGACGCTGTTTCTGAATTTGGAGCGGGCGGAAGGACATTTCATCTGGCCGGCGCTCCGCTGGCTGTTCGCGAAATTTCCCGGGCTTGAGCAGGAACCGTTCCTGCTGCAGATGGAAGGGCAGACGGGAGATCTTACGTTCACCCACTACCTGACCATGACGGAGCTGCGGCGTTATTGTTATCTCGTCGCGGGAACGGTGGGGGAGATGCTGCTGCCCGTGCTGAGGAAAGATGGCGGAGCGGAGGCCCGGGAAGCCGGGATTGCGCTGGGAATTGGAATGCAGCTGGTCAATATTATCCGTGACGTCGGGGAAGATCTGGAGCGGGGAAGAAGATACGTGCCGCTGGAGCTGATGAACAAGTACGGCTACACGCAGCAGGAACTGGAGCAAGGAATCGTCAACAGCAGATTTCGCGCCGTGCTGGAGGAGTTGCGGACAGAGGCGCTGCGCTCGTTCAGAATCGGGCTTGGCAACATTGGCAGCTACCCTCCTGAAAGCGGCATGGCGGTCGAACTGGCGGCGGCATTTTACTCCGCGATTCTGGATGATGTGGAGGCCGGCGGATACGATGTGTTCCGGCGCAGAGCGTTCGTAAGTGACGCTGCCAAGCTGAACATGCTGCGCCTTGTCAGTCAGCGTTACCCCAGACTGTCGCCTGCAGGATGCAAGGGGGTGGCCGCGCTGGGATGATTGGCGGTATTTTTTGGATCTGGTATTCGATCGGTGCCGTGCTGCTGCTGGGTCCAGGCGTTCCTGCGGTTTTGGGATTCGCGAACGGATTTTTTTTGATGCTGTTTGGACTTTATGCGCTTGTTCTTATAAAAAAGGGTCTTTTAAAAACCTCACTGTCCGGCCGGTCAGTCAGTTCTCACGGGCTGTGGCGGCTTTGGGCATCGGCGGCCTGCATATGGACCGGCGGCATGGCCCTGGAGTGGGTGGGTGTACATTCCGGACGCCTGTTCGGCACGTATCAGTATTCGGATATTCTCGGGCCGCACTGGTTTGGCGTGCCGGTTACACTAGGGTTTGCCTGGATTGGCGTGGTCGGAACTGCGGTGCTGCTCAGCCGCGATTTCGGCCAATCCGGATTTCGGCTGGCCGCTGTCCGGTCCGTGCAGACGGGAGTATGGGCGGTGCTGCTTGATCTGGTGCTTGATCCGGTGGCTTATGCCAGAGGATTTTGGAATTGGAAACAGGATAGCGGCGGTATGAGCTTTTACGGCGTTCCGGCAAGCAATTTTCTTGGATGGTTCATCGTTTCCATCCTGCTGTCCTTCTGTCTGCCTCATATACCCGCCGGAAAAACAGCTGTTCACAGCGGAACGCGCCTGTACCAGGGGATGCTTGTCTTTTTTGGCCTGCTTGCCCTGAAGGAAGGCCTGTGGGGTGCCGTTTGTATCGCCCTGCTTGGGACACTTGCCGCTGAAGGGAGCTGGCGTTATGCTCGCAGCCGCCAAGTCGCGGACATTCGATAACCTTTTTTACCTCTATAATTCCCGGTATCTCCTGCAGCGGAACTTTCGTTATGTTGGTGCGGCGGGCGATCTTAGCCCGGATGAAGCAGCGGGGCGGCCAATTTTGTATGTTATGAACCACAGCTCCTGGTGGGACGGCCTGCTTGCGTACCATGCGGCCAGAACGCTGACGCAGCGGGATCATTATTTCATGATGGAGGAGGCCCAGTTGAAGAAATATGCGTTTTTCCGCAAAATCGGCGCGTATTCCATCGATCGGCACCGTTCTTCGTCCACAGCGGCTTCACTAAAATATACCGCTTCGCTGCTAAAGGGGGGCGGCTCCGTCTGGATGTTCCCGGAGGGCGAAATCCGCCGGCTGGGCGCGGCGCCGCTTGAGTTCCAGTCCGGAGCCGGTTTTGTCCTCCGCCTGTGCCCCGAAGCGGCGGTTGTACCGGTTACGCTGGTGCACGGCTTGTTTCTCCATTCGAAGCCTGAAGCTGTGCTGCTGGCAGGTCCGCCTATACTGAAGCCGTGGAGCGAACTGGACCGAAAAACAATCGCGGAAATGCTGCAGTCTGCGCTCCAAACCCAGCTCGACGGGCACCTTCACGAGGTGCGGCAGTCGGAAAACGGCCTTCCCGCAGGTTGTACTCCGCTAATAAGGACGGGGCAATCGGTGAATGAACGGTATGACGCCTTCCGGCTCCGGAGGGCAAAATGACGGCGGTTTTCCTGGCCGCGGCGGTGCTGACCGGGCTGCAGCTTGCTTTTGCCCTATGGAACATGGGCAAAGTGCCCCGGCTGGAGCAGCTGCTGCCGCGCGCCAAATGGATGAACGACTACGTCTGGCGGATGGACAGCTGCGACTGGATGGACAGCCGCGCTTGGGCTGCGGCTCGAGATGCCGCCGCACCTTCCGCCGGTGCCTCAGTGTTCCATTGCGGGTGGGGCAGACTGGGCGAGCCGGTTGGGCCGGGCAGACAGGCGGGGAGCAGTCAGCCGGGAGAAGTTCACCCTGTGGCGGATAGATCCGGGGAAGAGAGGGGAAAGCACAGCTCACCTCGTCCGCTCCTGTCGATCCTTATTCCGGCCCGTAATGAAGCAGATAATATCGGCGAGTGTGTGCACGCTTGCCTGCGAAGCGTTGAGGGCCTCGCTGGACGGATCGGCTATGAAATAATCGTGCTGGACGACGGCTCGGAGGACGGAACAGGAGAAATCGCCGCTGCGGCTGGTGAAGGACGGGTCCGCGTCCTGAGCGGCCGCCCGCTTCCAGCGGGCTGGCAGGGGAAGTCCTATGCCTGCGCGCAGCTGGCTGAGGCAGCCCGGGGTGAGTGGCTGTTGTTTCTGGACGCAGATATCCGGCTGGAAACGGAGGCGCTGAAAGCTGCCGTTAGGGGAGCGGCCGCCCAGCGTCATGGATTGATCTCGGGGTTTCCACGCCAAGTTACCGGCACCTGGATGGAGCGGCTGGTCGTCCCGCTGATGCTGTTCACCATCGTCTGCCATCTGCCGCTGCCGCTTTTACGCCGGCTGCAGGACCCCCGTTTTACAGCAGCGCACGGCGGTTTTATGCTGATTCACAGCGGAACCTACCAACGATGCGGCGGACATGCCGCGATCCGGAGCGAACTGGTTGACGATATGTCATTGGCCCGTGCGGTCAAGCGCGCAGGCGAGCCGGTTAAATTAGCTGATCTGACCGGCTACGCATCCATGCGCATGTATCACAACGCCCGCGAGGTATGGAACGGGTACCGTAAAAATCTGTATGCCGGACTGGGCCGACAGCCCTGGCTGCTGGCAGGCCTGCTGCTGCTGTACGGCTGGATGTACCTTCTCCCGCCAGCCGCCCTGCTTCCGCTGATGATAGGGGGAAACGCCGTATCCACAGTCTGGTGCGGGACCGCTGTACTGTTCGGAATAGGCATAAAAGCGGCCGCGGACCGGAAAGGCCGCCAGCCGCTCTGGCTGTGCCTGTTTTATCCGCTCAGCATGCTCAGCCTCGCGGCCATTGCCATCGCTTCCTGGCTCGGCGGGCGTAAGGGATATGAATGGAAAGGAAGGCGGTATTCATGAAGGGTACGGCGGTGATTATCGGCGCCGGGTTCGGCGGCTTGTCCTGCGCCGTCCGGCTGGCGGCGGGGGGCTGGAAGGTCACCGTGCTGGAGCGCCAGTCCGCCCCCGGCGGCAAACTGCAGCGGATCGAGCAGGACGGATATACGTTCGACCGCGGCCCCAGCACCATTACGATGCCGCATGTGTTTCGCTCCCTGTACGAGCTGGCGGGGGCGAGAATGGAGGACTACGTATCGCTCTATGAATTGGAACCTCGCACACGTAATGTTTTTGCGGACGGGACGGTAGTCGACCTCTCAAAAAACCGTGCTTTCATGCGGGAGCAGATTGCCGCCTATAGTCCCGGAGATGCCGGACGGTACAATGAGTTTCTGGACGAGGCCGGGGAGCTGTACCGGCTTAGCAATAGGCGGTTCCTAAACCGGCCGATGCTGTCCTGGAGGGATAAACTGGCGCCTGGGCTGCTGCGCGACTGGCTGCGGGTGCGGCCGCTCGTCCGGCTGGAGCCTTTTCTCCGCCGCTACTTCAAGCATCCAAATACGCTGGCCATGTTTGGACGCTACGCCACATATGTTGGTTCTTCGCCTTATGAAGCGCCTTCGATTTTCGCTATGCTCGGTTCGGCGGAAGCCGAAGAAGGGATATATGGGGTGCATGGAGGCACCTACCGTCTGGTTGAAGGGCTCCTGACCCTTGCCCGGGAGCTGGGCGTCACGGTGGTGACGAACACAGAGGCAAAGCAAATCCGGCTGGACGGCGGCCGGGTGACGGGAGTGGAGACGGCGGACCGTTTTTATCCGGCGGACCGTGTGGTCATTGGAGGCGACGCCGTCCAGGCGGCCGCCCGGCTGCTGCCGGACCGGGCCGAGCCGGGGCTGAAGCCGGAAGCCTACGAGCCGTCGTTGTCGGGCATGGTGCTGCTGGCGGGCGTCGGAAGGCGGTATGATGCGCTGCTGCACCACACCGTATTTTTTCCCGAGACGTATCGCGATGAGTTCCTGTACATCTTCGGCAGACGGATGACGCCGCCGGAGCCTGCGGTATATGTCTGTCACTCCGGCTACACGGAGTCCGGAATGGCGCCGGAAGGGGCAAGCAATCTGTTTATCCTAGCCAACGCCCCTTACCTCAGCGAAGCCTGCGACTGGCGCGAAGAAAAACATTATTATGCCGACCGCATCCTCTCGGTGCTGGAGAACCACGGGATAAAGGGCGTGCGGGAAGCGGAGGTGCTGATCCCTTACACACCGCAGGATATAGCTGCGGACACGCTGGCTTACAAAGGGGCCATCTACGGCATTTCCTCGAACTCGGTGCGCCAGACGTTTTTTCGGCCGGGCAATAAAAGCCGAGGCGTGAAGGGTCTGTGGTACGTTGGCGGCACAACGCATCCCGGCGGCGGAACGCCGATTGTCTCGTTGTCGGGCCGTATGGTGGCGGAGACGATTTTGGGCGGAGGCTGAACCGCGCGGAAAATCGGAGTTTGGACAGGGATATGCTATAATGGGCGGATGAGAGCGGCCTGCAGGGTAAAAAGACCGGTAAACCAATGATATTGGAGAGGAGGAAAAACCTTATGAACCACAGCCCGAAAACTGGTCTGAAGCAGGGGCTGAAGTCCGGCACGGAGCAGACGGGCGGCCGCCCGTCTGCCGGTTCGGCGCCGCTTGGAGCGGGACCCGCAGGGGCAGAACAGGCTGCGTCGTCCGCCGAGGTGAACCGGGGGCCCATGACCGCCGGGACGAACCAGGAGCCGGCGTCAGCTGAGGAGCAGCAGGAACGTCCCGGTAAGGAGGGCGGCTCGCTGCTGCCGGCTTCCCGGACAGGGGAACGGAAGCTGGAGCATGTGCGGCTCTGCCTGGAGGAGGAAGTCGCGGGCAGCGGCATAACCACGGGATTGGAGCGGTACAGGTTCAAGCACTGCGCGCTGCCGGAGGTTGATTTTGAAGAGATTTCGCTACAGACCCGCTTCCTTGGACGGACGCTTCGCACGCCGCTGCTGATCAGCTCCATGACGGGCGGCAGCGAGGCGACCGGACGCATCAACGCCAGGCTGGCGGCTGCTGCGGGAAGACGCGGCTGGGCGCTGGGCGTAGGCTCGGTGCGGGCGGCGGTCGAGCGGTCGGAGCTGGCGGAGACGTTCCGCGTGCGTGAAGCGGCCGCAGGCGTTCCGGTGATCGCCAACCTTGGCGCGGTCCAGCTGGCCTACGGATTTGGGGCGGAGGAGTGCCGCCGGGCCGTGGAAATTGCGGAAGCCGATTGGCTGGTGCTGCATCTGAACGGGCTGCAGGAAATTTTTCAGCCGGAAGGAAATACTCGGTTTGGGGATTTACTGAAGCGGATCGAAACGGTATGCCGGACGCTTGAGGTCCCTGTGGGGATCAAAGAGGTCGGCTGGGGCATCGACGGCGAAACCGCCCGCAGGCTGCATGAGGCTGGAGCGGCGTTTATTGATGTGGCCGGGGCGGGCGGCACGTCGTGGAGCCAGGTCGAGAAATTCCGCAGCACGGACCCGGTCCGCCGGGCGGCCGCCGAGGCGTTTGCCGATTGGGGCATCCCGACGGCCGACTGCATCGCGGAGGTTCGCGCGGCAGTCCCGGACGGCGCCCTGATCGGCAGCGGAGGCCTGCAGAGCGGCGTTGACGCGGCCAAAGCGATTGCGCTTGGCGCTGATCTTGCAGGGTTCGGCCGGGGGCTGCTTGGAGCAGCGGTCTCGTCCGAAGAAGAGCTGGATGCGGCGCTGGCTCAGGTCGAGCTGGAGCTGAAAACGGCGATGTTCGGGATCGGCGTGTCCGATCCGGCCGCCTTGCGTCTAACGGACCGGCTGGTGCCGAAGGGCCGTTTGTAAGATCATCTGTAAGAATCGGCTAGTGTTGAAGCACCAGCTGATGTTGAAGCACCAGCTGCCGCACCTTTTTGTAAATCAGGCCCGGATTGTCCGGGCTAAAAATAAGCCGTACTCATCCGGAAGGACCTGATAACGTTCGTCCGGGACGCACGATGGGCCATTTTGCCTGAAATCTGCACGAAACTTGGACTGTAAAGGCGGCGCTAATCCGCTATAATGGGAACTGGGAATCATCCGCCCAAACAGAACAAGGAAGGGCTTAAAACTTATGATCAAATTAATGAAGATGGACGAGTCCACATTTCAATTTTTTATTAATCAATCCACCCGGGATTTTGCCGAAGAGAAAGTAAAGTCCGGTTCATGGGACGCGGAACAGGCGCTCAAAGCCTCCAAAGAGGCGATGGCGGGGTTTTTGCCGCGCGGGCTGCATACCGACGGGGCGTTTTTGTACTCTGCGGTGGAGACGGAGACCGATACTCATGTCGGTTATATCTGGTTTAATGTCACTGAAGGCCGGAGCGGGCGCGAAGCGTTTATTTACGATCTGTACATCTACGAGCCGTTTCAAGGCAAAGGCTACGGCACTCAGGTGATGCAGGCGCTGGACGAAGAGGCGCGGCAGATGGAGATTCGCCGGATTGGTCTTCATGTGTTCGGACAGAACAACCGGGCTTTTGAACTGTACAAAAAAATGGGGTACGCCGTCACCGACATCACCATGTCCAAGGAGCTGTAACGCATACAGTCGTCGGCAAGCTGGATCCCGTAACGAATCCAGTTGTCAGCAAACAGGGATATCGTAACGCCATCCAGCCGTCAGCAAGCAGGGATCTCTTATCGCACCATTCGCCTTATAGCGGGGATAGGCAACGCACCCATTCGCCCGAAAGCAGGGATCTGGTATCGCACCCATCCATCCGTATGAAGGATCTCGTGGAGAGGTCCTTTTTTTGTTAAGGGAAACAGCAGGGAGCTATGTACGGGAAATCTATGGATGATCCGGCTGCTCAAAAGGCACTCGAACCTGTCGGGAAGAAAGCGGGAACCCGGTTGCTCCGGCAAGAAGCCGAAAAGAAGTCGCTGTTGGGATTTAGGCAAAATGCTGATATAATAACTTAGATCGTGCAAAGGCTCGTGATCAATCAACTAGAAATGGGAGTTGTCATATAAATGGCTTTGAAAGCTGGAATCGTCGGATTGCCGAACGTCGGCAAATCTACGTTGTTTAACGCAATCACGCAGGCGGGCGCTGAGTCGGCGAACTACCCGTTCTGCACCATCGATCCGAACGTCGGCGTGGTGGAAGTGCCGGACGAACGGCTCGATAAGCTGACCGAACTGGTGCAGCCGAACAAAACGGTGCCGACCGCATTCGAGTTCGTCGATATTGCCGGACTGGTACGCGGTGCGAGCAAGGGCGAAGGCCTCGGCAACAAGTTTTTGGCTCACATCCGGGAAGTGGACGCGATTGTGCATGTGGTCCGCTGCTTCGAAGACGAGAATATTACGCATGTCGACGGCAAAGTCAATCCGGTAAGCGATATCCAGACGATCAACCTGGAGCTGATCCTGGCCGATGTCGAAAGCGTGGAGAAACGGATCGAGCGTTCCCGCAAAAACATGAAGGGCGGCAACAAGCAGTACGCCCAGGAAGTGGAGCTGCTGGAACGGGTGAAGGAAGCCCTTTATGAGGACAAACCTGCGCGCAGCATCGAGATGACCGAAGAAGAACGTCTGATTATCCGCGACCTTCACCTGCTGACGCTGAAGCCGGTGCTGTATGCGGCCAACGTAAGCGAAGACGAAGTGGCCGACGCCGAAAGCAATCCGTATGTGCAGCAGGTGCGTGAGTTTGCGGCTGCCGAGAATGCAGAAGTGGTGCCGATCAGCGCGAAAGTAGAGGCGGAAATCGCCGAGCTGGAAGGCGAAGACAAGGCGATGTTCCTGGAAGAGCTGGGCCTGCAGGAATCGGGTCTGAACCGCCTGATCAAAGCGGCTTACCGCCTGCTTGGCCTGTACACGTATTTTACGGCGGGTGTGCAGGAAGTCCGGGCATGGACAATCCGCAAAGGCACGAAAGCGCCGGGAGCGGCGGGCGTGATCCACTCCGACTTCGAACGCGGCTTTATCCGTGCGGAAGTGGTGGCTTACGACGATCTCGTGGCAGCCGGTTCGATGAACGGCGCGCGCGAACGCGGCCAGCTCCGGCTGGAGGGCAAGGAATACGTCGTGCAGGACGGGGACGTTATGCATTTCCGCTTTAACGTCTAATCCGCATTCTGGCGGGTTGACAGGACAAGCGAAGACAACGTGCGGCGCGATGCGCCGCTTTTTTTGTAAATAAAATATCGTTTGATGTCCCTAAGGGGGATGCCTTGAAGGGCTTGCTCGTAGTGAACGGTGTGTGCTGAAAACAGGCGGCAGGCCCGCTCTCTTGCATATAGCCTTTTTGCGTAAGGAATGATATAATATAAAGTCGTGTGCCCTAGTTTGACTCCAAACTGAGGCAGACGTTTTTTTAACGAACAGCCTTGACCCTTGCCAGACGCTTCAGCGGGCGACTTCCGCGGGCATTGCCAAGCGAAGCCGGACGGAGCGCCGCTTTGCGTAAAGGAACTCCCTTGTGAAGCTTTACCGAAGTGTGGAACGAATTTATACAGGAGAGGTGATTCCTTTGTTGGACCGATTGCAATCCCTGGCGGACCGCTACGAGAAACTGAGCGAGCTGCTCTGCGACCCCGACGTGGCGAACGACAGCAAGAAGCTGAGAGATTATTCCAAGGAACAATCCGATTTACAACCCGCCTACGAGGCATATAGTGAATATAAGACCGTCATGGAAGAGCTGGATGCAGCCAAAACCATGCTCGGCGAGAAGCTTGACGACGAAATGCGCGAAATGGTCAAAATGGAAATCGAGGAGCTGTCCTCGCGCCAGATCGAGCTGGAGCAGAAGATCCGTATTCTGCTTTTGCCAAAGGACCCTAATGACGACAAAAACGTAATCGTGGAAATCCGTGGCGCGGCCGGCGGCGACGAAGCGGCGCTGTTTGCTTCCGATCTGTACCGGATGTACACCCGCTACGCGGACAGCCAAGGCTGGCGCGTGGAGCTGATGGATGCCAACACGAATGACCTCGGAGGATTCAAAGAGGTTATTTTCTCCATCAACGGACGCGGCGCTTACAGCAAAATGAAATACGAAAGCGGCGCGCACCGGGTACAGCGGATCCCGACGACCGAATCGGGCGGACGGATTCATACGTCCACTTCGACGGTGGCAGTGATGCCGGAAGCTGAAGAAGTGGATATCGAAATTCATGACAAAGATATCCGTGTCGACACGTTCTGCTCCAGCGGCGCGGGCGGACAGTCCGTCAACACGACCAAGTCGGCTGTGCGGGTGACGCATATCCCGACCGGAATCGTGGCGACGTGCCAGGACGGCAAATCGCAGAACTCCAACAAGGAGAAGGCGCTGCAGGTGCTGCGGGCCCGTATCTTCGATATGATGCGCCAGGAGGAAGAAGCGAAATACGCCGGCGAACGCAAAAGCAAAGTCGGCACCGGCGACCGGAGCGAACGCATCCGGACGTACAATTTCCCGCAGAGCCGGGTAACCGACCACCGGATCGGGCTTACGCTTCACCGTCTGGATCAGGTGATGAACGGGGAGATTGAAGATATCATTTCGGCGCTGTCGATCGCGGAGCAGGCCGAGCTGATGGAAAAAGGAGAATAATGCTTTGAAACAGAGCGCATATGTCATGTCGCAGGTGCAAAGCATCCGGGAAGCCTTTGCGGAGGCTTCTTCTTTTTTGGAGGAGCAGGGAGCGCATGAGCCGCAGCGCAGCGCCCAGCTGCTGCTGGAGCATGTGCTGGGGCTGTCGGGCGCCGCTTATTACATGGCTTTGTTCGACCCGTTCCCTGCGGAGAAGCGGGCGGACTGGGAAGCGGCGGTAACGCGCCGGGGCCGGGGCGAGCCTGCCCAATACATCATCGGCGAGCAGGAGTTCTACGGGCGGCCGTTCGAGGTGACGCCCGACGTGCTGATCCCCCGCCCGGAGACGGAGCTGTTGGTCGAAGCGGTGCTCCGGTATGCGGGCGAGCTGTGGCCGGAAGGCGTTAAGGCGGGCACGGGATCGTCGGCGGAGAGCGGACTTGACGGGGCTCAGGCGAACTATGCTTCAGCCGACCGCGATTCGGTGGGCCACAGTGCTGCGGACCGGAGCCAAGGGAGCCACAGCCCGAGCGTTGGCGGCACCGGGTGCGGCGAAGCGGAGGCGCCGCTTGTTGCAGCGGACGCGGCTCCGGCTGAGACGGGCGGCGGCAGAAGCGCCGCCAGGCCGCTGACCGCCGTCGATATCGGCGCCGGCAGCGGCGCCATCGGCGTCACGCTGGCGGCCGAAGCGCCCGCGTGGCGCGTGCTGGCCGGCGACATCTCGCCGGCGGCGCTGGCCGTGGCCGGCCGCAACGCGCGGCGTCTCGGCGCCGCCGTGGAGTTCCGGCTCGGCGATCTGCTCGAGCCGTTCCAAGACCTGGCGGTGGATATCCTTGTATCCAATCCACCGTACATCCCCGGCGGTACCATCGCCGGGCTGCAGCGCGAGGTGCGCGACTACGAGCCGCGCACGGCGCTGGACGGCGGGGCGGACGGGCTGGACCCGTACCGCCGGATGCTGGAGCAGCTGGCGCTGCTCCCCGCTCCGCCCCGCCTGGTCGGCTTCGAGCTGGGGCTCGGCCAGGCGGGGGAGGTGGCCGCGCTGCTCCGCGCGCGCGGGCACTGGAACGAGATCGTTACCGTTAACGATCTCGCAGGGATCCCCCGCCACGTCATCGGCCTGTCCCGATGAAGTTATGGTTTGCACCGCGTGCAATCTTCCTGCACGCGGTGCAAGGGGAGTTCGGACGCTGCTCGATTGACCAGCTGCCCGGGCCGCCCGGACAGTCTGCTTTTGGCCGGCTAATAGGGGCGGCGCCCGGGCCGCGGTCAAGCCGCGCCTTCCGGTTGTTGTAATTCTTTTACCAGTTCCGTTACAATGGGAACAGGACCGGGCTCCCGCGGTCCGGATCACCGACGGATAAGCCGAACATACCGCAAGGAGGCAGTCCATTGCTTCAGAAGATTAAAAAAATCGACGGGGTTATCGTCGTCATGCTGCTGTTATTGATGGCCGTCTGCATTTTTGCGATATACAGCGTTACTCATGGGCGGGAAGGCATTGACGGCCACCACATGAAGATGCTGAAATTTTATATTCTTGGTTTTGTTGTTTTTTTTGGCCTTGCCTTTCTCGACTACAGGCTGCTGGTGAAATACGCTCTTTTCATTTACGCCGCAGGCATTGTCATTCTTGTTCTGGTCAGCTTTATCGGCAAGACGAAAAATGGCGCGCAGGGCTGGCTGGAAATTGGCGGCATCAGCCTGCAGCCTGCCGAGCTGTTTAAGCTGATTCTGATTTTGTTTTTATCTTCGGTTCTTGTGCGCAAAAACAAGCAAAAGCTTGGCTTCTGGCGGGATGTCGTTCCAATTGGCCTGCTGACATTTGTTCCGTTCGCCATCGTCATCACCCAAAACGACTTGGGGAACGCGCTGAGTTACATCGTGATTCTGTTCGGCCTGCTGTGGATCGGGAACATCAAGTTTTCCCACGCGCTGATTACCATTCTGGTAATCGGCGGGGTGGCGTTTGGCGGAATCTGGAGTTATATCAATTATCATGACCAAGCGGTGAAGCTGATCGAAAAGCTCCCGGGACGGGATCACCTGATCAGCCGCTTCGATCCGTGGCTGGTGCCCGAAAAGGCTTCGTCCGACGCCAGTTACCATACCAAAAACGCCATGCTCGCCATCGCATCGGGCGGAATGAGCGGGGAAGGTTATCTGAAAGGCAGCTCCGTACAGGCGAACCGGGTGCCGTATACGTACGCGGACTCTATTTTTGTACAGATCGCCGAGGAGTTTGGTTTTGTCGGGTCGGCGGCGGTGCTGATGATCTTTTTCATTTTGATTCACCGGATGGTTCTGATCGCGCTTGAAGCCAAAGACCGGGCCGGCCCCTTTATCATCGTCGGCGTCGTTTCAATGCTGCTCTATCAGATTCTTGAAAATATCGGAGCGTTTATCGGGCTGATGCCGCTGACGGGGATTACGCTGCCTTTTATCAGCTATGGGGGAACCTCGCTGCTGATCAACATGGCCAGCATGGGGATTGTGATGAGCGTCCTGCTGTACGGCCAGGAAGTCGAAGACGACCTGCCGAAGCCCGCGGCTTATCCGGCGCCTGCTCCTGCCAAACAGAGCTAGCGGCGGTGTTACCCGCTCCTTGTGCGACAGACCGTTTTTTTCTTGAGGATTCAGGAAGAAACGGTCTTTTTTTGTCCGGATTATCGTCCGGAATATTGTCCGGGGAATTGTTCGGGAAATCGTCTGGGGAATACTTTGCGTTTTCTTGTCCTCCCGTTCCTGCCATCCGTACGCCACCTGCTATTCTGCTACTTCTATACAAGCCCCTGCTACGTCTCTGTTACTTCCATACATGTCCTTGCTATTCCTATGCTATCTGTGGTTCTTTCCCGCGTTATTCTAATTTCCCCTCAAACGTTGCTTGCTTGGCAGACGAAGACTTGGCACCAGAGCGGCTGCGGGCGAATCTATCGGGTGAGAGTCAGCAAACTGCTGGCTATTAAAAAAATTATAGTTTTATAGGTTTGAGCTTTGCCTCCTCCGGCGATACTGGCGGATAGATAATCATACCGCCGAAGGAGTGATCGGGATGTTTTCAAATAGAGGTGCTTCCGCAGGAGAATCCATTCGTAAAACCGTGAAGATTACCGCCATTTATACTTGTTTGCTTATGATCGTCATGATGATGTGGGAAGGTCAAAAAAGCGATGCGGCAGTGGCTGCCGGCCCCATTCCGGAGGAGTCGATCCGGCTGCGCATTTTGGCCAATTCGGACAGTCCGCGCGATCAGCTGGTAAAAAGACAAATCCGCGACGAGATCGTCCAGCAGATGAACCTCTGGGTCGCAGAACTGGAAAACCCGCAAAGCTTGGAGCAGGCGCGGACGCTTATCCGAGCACAGCTCCCCGAGCTGGAGTCGCTGGTCGGACGGGAGCTGCGCGAGCGGGGGGAGGACTACAGCTACCGGGTGGAGCTCGGCACGGTGCCGTTTCCGGCGAAGCTGTACGGCGGTACGGTGTATCCCGCTGGCGAATATGAGGCGCTCCGCGTAACGCTGGGCGAAGGAAAAGGCCAAAACTGGTGGTGCGTGCTGTTCCCGCCGCTTTGCTTTATCGATGCGGGCACGGGAGAAGCGGCTGCGGCATCGGCTGAAACTGCTGGCGGTGAGGACGCATCCGCCGCAGGGAAAGCGAAAGCCGCAGCAGGTCAGGCAAAAGCCACAGGTGCGGGGAAAGTGCAGCAGACCTCTGCAGAAGGCGGGTCAGGTGGAGCTGCTGCAGGCGCAGCTGATTCAGGTGAAACGGAAACGGGAGGCGAAGCTCCGGAGGTGCGGTTTTTCCTCTGGGAGCTGATCGAGGGGATTGGCGAGTGGCTGCGTTCGCTTTGGAGCTGATTGCTCTTTAAGAAAATGGGTGGTCTGCGCAAACTGAACAGATAGTCCCATGCGAATGGGAACTGGCAGTCTTCCGTAAACGGAACAGGCAGTCTCCCGTAAACGGAACGAGCAGTCTCCCGCGAACGGAAAAATTATGATACGATTTGAGGACGGGAACGCCCGGAATACAGAAACAAGAAAGCTTGTGATGACATGACTTCATATAATGAGAAATCTGAGCTAATGCAGGATGAGAAATCGGGAGAGATACGCCTCCCGGCAGAGGAGACGCGTTGTTGGCGGCTTGATTACGAAAGCGGCGGAGAGTTGACGGCAAGCGACCATGACGCGATCCGGAAAGCGGCAGAGATGCTGCGGGCCGGCGGCACGGTCGCTTTTCCGACCGAGACGGTTTACGGCTTGGGCGCCGACGCGCGGCGGACGGAGGCGGTCGAAGCCGTTTTTGCCGCCAAAGGCCGTCCGTCCGACAACCCGCTGATCGTCCATATCGCCGACCCGGCCAGCCTGGCCGGGCTGGCCGCCTCGGTTCCGGCGGAAGCCGCCGCGCTGATGGCGGCTTTTTGGCCGGGCCCGCTGACGGTGGTTCTGCCCGTCCGGCCGGGTGTGCTCTCCGCGCGCGTTACGGCGGGGCTGGACACGGTTGGCGTCCGCATGCCCGACCACCCGGTGGCGCTGGCGCTGATCGAAGCGTCCGGCTGTCCGGTTGCCGCGCCCAGCGCGAACCGCTCGGGGCGGCCGAGCCCGACGCTGGCCGCCCATGTGCTGGACGACCTGGCCGGGCGCATCGGCGGCGTCGTCGACGGCGGCGCCTGCGGCGTAGGCCTGGAGTCGACGGTCGTTCAGGTGCAGCCGGACGGCCGGGTGGCCGTGCTGCGGCCGGGCGGAATCACCGCCGAGCAGCTGGAGGGCGTCGTCGGCGAAGGCCGCGTCGTCTCCGGCTCCGCTGCGGAAGAGTCTTCATCCGCGTCGGCCGATCCGGCGTATGACGCGAATGGCGCATCAGCACCGGCCGCGGCTGAAGCTTCCCGACCAAGCACGGCGGCAGTTGGCCGGAAAGCAAAGGCTGCTGCTGCGGATGCAAATTTCACGCCCCGGGCGCCGGGCATGAAATACACGCATTATGCGCCGCGCGGCATCCTTACGCTGGTAAGCGGCGCATCGCCGGAGCGCACGGCGCAGGCCGCGGCGGAGCGGCTGCGGGCGGCTGAGAAAAACGGCGAGATCACGGGGCTGCTTGTCTTCGACGAGCATGTGCCCCTGTATCCCGCATCGCCCGCCGCCTGCGTCGTGACGCTTGGGCCGCTGGCCGAGCCGGGCGAAGCCGCCCGGTCCCTGTACGCCGCGCTCCGGCGTTTTGACGACGCGGGAGTCACATATATTCTGTCCGAGACCTGCCCGGAGACCGGTCTCGGCGCAGCGCTCATGAACCGGCTGGCCAAAGCGGCCGGGGGGCGGATTATTCAGGCGGACTAACCTTCCCCACTCTTCTACCGTTTTGGTTATTGGTTCATCTTGTTTTAAATCCATTTTGAAATAGACTCGTGCAGTCTTTATAACCGTGCCTTATGGAAGGCAGACTTGCCGGTCCAGTCATGAAAGCCCCCTTGTCCGCATATCGTGTGTTGTACAAGATATCTATGGACCTGGGGGGTTGCGGATGGGCTTGGCGGAAGGTTATCCCGCGTTGGGTCAGCTGATGACGGTCGCCATTATGGCATTTGCGCTTGGACTGGATGCTTTTTCGCTGGGAGTGGGAATCGGGATGCGGGGCATCCGGCTGCTCCATGTGCTGCAAATGAGCCTGCTGGTCGCCTTGTTTCATGTGATTATGCCGCTGCTTGGCCTGCTGGCGGGCAGCTACGTCGGCCATCTGCTCGGACAGGTTACCGGTTATGCCGCTGGAGGACTGCTGGTGCTGTTGGGCGCGCATATGATATATAACGCGTTTCACCCCGGAGAGGGGGCTGGCGTAAAGGCAATGGATCACCGCACTTTTCTCGGCATGCTGCTGATCTCGCTCAGCGTCAGCGTCGACTCGTTTTCTGTAGGCGTGTCGTTGGGAATGTTCGTAAACGGCCTGCTGTGGATTGTGCTTGCTTTTGGAGCGAGCGGCGGGCTGATGTCGGTTATCGGACTGCTGCTTGGCCGGCGTGTCCGCGGCGGGCTTGGCGAATACGGGGAAGCCCTGGGCGGAGCCATTCTGCTGGCGTTTGGTTTGCTGATTATCTTTTGATACAATATCACCATAGAAAAACAAGTAACGGGAGGTGGAGAAGCATGCTGAATATTCTGTTCGTCTGCACGGGCAACACCTGCCGCAGTCCGATGGCTGAAGGTCTTCTGCGGAAGTTGTCCGCGGAGCGGGGGATAGAGCTGGGCGTGCGTTCCGCCGGCGTATCCGCAATTACCGGCACATCCATGTCGCGCCACGCGGCCGCGATCCTGCGGGAGGAAGGGTTTGAGGGCAGCATTACTTCATCCCAGCTGACGGAGGAAACGGTGAATTGGGCCGATCTGATTTTAACTTTGACCCGCAGCCATAAACAGCATGTGCTGCACTACTACCCTGAAGCGGTGGACAAGACTTATACGCTAAAGGAATATACTGGCGATGAAGAGTCGGTGCGGGCCGATTTGGCTGAACTGGACAGCCTCTACGCACAGGCGGAACTGAAGCGGTCGCTTGGGCAGGAGCCGAATGCCGCCGATATGGAGCGGATCATCGAGATCCGCCAGCGGATTCCGAGCTTTGATATTACGGATCCTTACGGCGGCACCCGGGAAGATTATGAGATGGCCGCTGCAGAAATCCGCTCGGCGCTGCACCGCCTGCTGGATAAGCTGGATGTTCCGCGTTAAGAGAGAACACGGTTGCTTTTCGCATCTTTTTGCTTTAAGATAGGAAGCAAATAGCGGTTTCGGTGTAACTGGCGACAAATGTGGACAAACCACGATGGAGCACCGGAATAAACGGCCGGTCGCCTGGGCAAAAGAGCACATCCGCAAGCAGCGGACTGCTCTTTTTTGTTTACTTGCCGCCTTCAGTCCAGTAACGCGCCAGAAGTTTTGGGCTGCAGCCCAGCTTTACCGCGGACAGCATCGCCTTGATTTACGGAAGGATTCGTTTTTAAGGCACGCATGTGGAAAAAAGTGAAGGAGGAAGAAAATATGAACCAATCGACTCCGGACGCGGACCGCATCCGGACCGACATTCCGGGCGCCGCGCCCCGGAACGCCGCGCCCGCTGGCGGCGGACAGCTTGCGGAACAGACGTATGCCGTGCTTAAGGAACTCGCCGGCGCCGCGGGTCTTGCTCCCGGCCGTCTGGTCGTTATCGGTGCCAGTACAAGCGAGGTCGCCGGAGCCCGAATCGGCACGGCCGGCGCGCTTGAAGTGGCGGGCGAACTGCTTGCGGGTGTGACCCGTGCGGCGGAAGAATTCGGATTTCATCCTGTCTTCCAATGCTGTGAGCATTTAAACCGTGCGCTTGTGATGGAACGCGCCGTACTGGAGCGGTTTGGTCTGACTGAAGTGTCGGCTGTCCCCGTTCCCCGCGCTGGAGGCTCCATGGCCGCAGCGGCCTACCGTTCGCTGCAGGACCCGGTGCTTGCAGCGTCGGTTCAGGCGCACGCGGGAGTGGATATCGGCGAGACGTTGATCGGCATGCATCTGCGTGCGGTGGCGGTGCCGTTTCGTCCGGGCCTGCGCTATATCGGCAAGGCGCGGGTCAACGCTGCCTGGAGCCGTCCTCCGCTAATTGGCGGAGAGCGCGCCGTATACCGGCCGGAAGCGGCTGGAGAAGCCGGATTCTGCGATTAACCGCCGGCATTTTATACCAAACAGGATATTAAGGGGAGGAATTGAAACAATGGATCAACTGCGCAAAAGTGACCCGGAAGTACTGAAAGCGATGGGGCAGGAGCTGAAACGCCAGCAGCGCAACATTGAGCTGATCGCGTCGGAGAATATCGTCAGCGAGGCGGTTATTGAAGCGATGGGTTCCGTACTGACGAACAAGTATGCCGAAGGTTATCCTGGCAAACGTTATTATGGCGGCTGCGAAGACGTTGACGTGGTGGAGAACATTGCCCGCGACCGCGCAAAACAGCTGTTCGGAGCCGACCATGCGAATGTGCAGCCGCACTCCGGCGCCCAGGCGAATATGGCCGTGTACCTCGCTGCGCTGAAACCTGGCGACACGGTGCTCGGCATGAACCTCGCCCACGGCGGGCATTTGACCCACGGCAGTCCGGTCAATGCTTCGGGCCTCCTCTATAATTTTGTAGCCTACGGCGTTCAGGAAGATACGTTCCTGATCGATTATGACGAAGTCCGCAAAGCGGCGTTCAAACACCGTCCGCGCCTGATCGTTGCAGGGGCGAGCGCTTATCCGCGCACCATTGATTTTGAAGCGCTGGCTTCTATCGCAAACGACGTTGGAGCGCTCTTTATGGTTGATATGGCGCATATCGCCGGTCTTGTTGCCGCCGGACTGCATCCGAATCCGGTGCCGCATGCGCATTTTGTAACGACTACTACGCACAAAACACTGCGCGGCCCGCGCGGCGGCATGATTCTGTGTAAAGCACCTTGGGCGGCCGCAATCGATAAGGCGGTATTCCCGGGATCGCAGGGCGGCCCGCTGATGCATGTGATCGCCGCCAAAGCCGTATCTTTTGGCGAAGCGCTGCAGCCAGCCTTCAAAACCTATGCGCAAAACGTCGTGAACAATGCCAGAGTGCTGGCCGGTACGCTGGTTGAAGAAGGTCTGACGATCGTGTCGGGCGGAACCGACAATCACTTGATGCTGGTGGATACCCGCAGCCTGAACATTACAGGCAAGGATGCGGAAAAGGTGCTGGATGAGGTTGGCATCACAGTAAATAAAAACGCCATTCCATTCGACCCTACCAGCCCGTTTGTGACAAGCGGCATCCGGATCGGCACGCCAGCCGTTACTTCCCGCGGAATGGACGAGCAGGCGATGGTCGAAATCGGCCGCGTAATCGCGATGACGCTGAAGCAGCCGAAGGATGAGGCTGTGCTGGCCGAAGCTTCGCGCCGGGTTGCAGCGCTGACGGAACGTTTTCCGATTTACCCTGGCTTGGAATACTAAGCCTGGGAGTCTTTGATTTTTTCAGCCCTTCACAGTCAGGCAATACAGCTGGCTGCGAGGGGCTTTTTTCGTTCTTTTACAAAACGTTCACATTTACTTGCCATTAAAAAGATAGTGAAAGCGTATTGCAAGTTCATGAAACTTTCAATAAAAATAGTGAAACAAATGTGAAAGCTCCAAAGGTATGAAGAAGTGCATGCAGGTCACCCTATATTATGTAGGACCAACCACCCATTTTGGCCCCGGCCGGAGAGTGGATGACTCGGACCAGCGGTATGAGACCGAGTACTCCAATCAAACAATATCCGCTGAGGAAGGGGAACGTAAACCATTTCGTCATAGATGAAATGCGGCGATGGTGATGATATAATAAACAGGATTTAGCCGCGGACAAGCAAGTATGCGTTTACGCCACACAGTTAAGGCTTCTCTTTTTCAGCGCGAAAGACGCGTTCATGCTCCGCCAATGAGGAGGGCTGGCGCATTCGCTTAGGAGACCGCTCGCGGGACAAGACATACGATTACCGGAGGGACAGCAATATGGGAAAATTGGTGATTTGCGATCATCCATTGATTCAACACAAACTGACGTTTATCCGCGACGTGCGGACCAACACCAAGGAATTCAGGGAGCATGTCGATGAAGTAGCCACCTTGATGGCTTATGAGATTACCCGTGAGATTCCGCTTGAGACGATTACAGTACAGACGCCTGTCGCCGAAACGCAGAGTAAGGTGATTTCGGGCCGGATGCTCGGTCTGATTCCGATTCTCCGGGCGGGCCTCGGGATGACGGAAGGCGTGCTTAAACTGCTCCCAGCGGCAAAAGTCGGCCATGTCGGCCTGTTCCGCGATCCCGACACGCTCCAGCCGGTAGAATACTACATAAAGCTTCCTACCGACGTACAAGAGCGGGAATTGATCGTGATCGACCCGATGCTGGCAACAGGCGGATCGGCTATCGCCGCGATTACCGCGCTTAAGAACCGCGGCTGCACGCAGATCAAGATGATGAACCTGATCGCTGCACCGGAAGGCGTGGCCGCCGTACAGGAAGCACATCCCGATGTTGACATCTATGTCGCCGCGCTGGATGAATGCTTAAACGATCATGGTTATATTGTGCCAGGGCTGGGCGACGCCGGCGACCGGCTGTATGGAACCAAATAAGATCCTTCCCGTATGTAACGGGGTGGGCAGAAGCATAATTAGAAAGGATAGGGGTTAATGTCCAAGATAAAAGTAATGACCATATTCGGCGTTCGCCCCGAGGCGATCAAAATGGCGCCGCTTGTGCTGGAGCTGGGGCGGCATCCCGAGCAGATCGAATCGCTGGTATGTGTTACCGCTCAGCACAGAGAGCTGCTTGACCAGGTGCTCGAAGTGTTCGGCATTACGCCGGACTTCGATCTGGACGTGATGAAGAACCGCCAGACGCTGAACGAAATTTCGATCCGTGTCCTCGAAGGATTGGAGCCTGTGCTGCGGGAAGCGAAACCCGACATCGTGCTGGTGCACGGGGATACGCTGACCACATTTCTGGCGAGCTATGCCGCATTTTTGCAGCAGATTCAGGTGGGCCATGTGGAAGCGGGCCTGCGGACGTGGAACAAGCTGTCTCCGTATCCTGAGGAGATGAACCGCCAGCTTACCGGTGTTTTGGCGGATCTTCACTTCGCTCCTACCGACTGGTCGGCGGGGAATTTGAGAAACGAGAACAAAAAAGAATCAAGTATTTATATCACAGGCAATACGGTTACCGATGTGTTTCAATATACCGTACAGCCGGATTACCGGCACCCGGTATTGGATTGGGCTTCAGGAAAACGACTTATTTTGATGACGGCGCACCGCAGAGAATCGCAAGGCGAACCGCACCGTCATATTTTCCGTGCAGTCAGAAGAATCGCCGATGAATTCGAAGATGTCGCCATTTGTTATCCCGTCCATCCAAGCCCCGCGGTCAAGGAGCCGGCGCACGAGATTCTGGGCGATCATCCGAGAATCAAGCTGATCGATCCGCTGGATGTCGTAGACCTGCATAATTTTTACCCGCATACCCACCTGATTTTGACCGATTCCGGCGGACTGCAAGAGGAAGCTCCATCTTTTGGAGTTCCGGTGCTGGTGCTGCGCGATACAACGGAACGGCCGGAAGGAATTGAGGCCGGCACGCTTGAACTGGTGGGAACGGATGAGGAGAAGGTGTATCAACGGACACATGCGCTGCTGACCGATCAGGACCTTTACCAGTCGATGAGCAGGGCCGCCAACCCTTATGGAGACGGAAAGGCTTCGGCAAGAATTGTCAATGCGATACTTCACCATTTTGGCAAGTTAGACCAACGTCCTGAAGAGTTTCACAGAATGTTCACAAATAATCCGAAAACATCTTAAGTTGCTCTTCTCAGATGCGAGAAAACAACATACAGTAAAACTGTACGGTTTATATGGAATTGGAATGGTTTGCTGTGATTATTTTCATGTTTTCAAGGCTTTTTGGCTAAAGTTCAATGAATTGACAAAGAGTCTGGCAATTCAGTAAAATGAGTTGGGATTGTAGCTTATGGACAATCGAAACAACAAGGACAGCCTGGCGCGGACCGCGCTTGTGCTCGGCAGTGCAGGCACTTTGCTTGCCGCTTACATCGTGATCGGATTTTTTGTTTCACGGTGGCTGGTTGGACTGCTGGACGGCCCGGGGTACTGGCTCGCGATCGGTACCATCACGGGGATGATTCTTGGAATCGTCAACGTTGTCATTTTAATCAAAAGATATCTGGGGGAGCAGGATGGATAATATGACTCCCATGATTACCGCCGTCACGCGAATGACCTGTGTTATTATGGCGGGTCTGCTGATGGGGTGGTCGCTTCACCACGAAACCCGGGACGTCACGCTTGGCATGACGCTGGGTCTCTTGGCTGGCCTCGTCAATTTCCGCTATCTGGCTGTTAAGGTCCGGCGGGTGACGCAGGCGGCGGCTGACCGGGAAGGCCGGGGGTTCAGCCTGGGGTTTGCAACGCGGATCTGCTTCGCGGTCCTGGTGACGATGTTCTCGATCAAGATTGAGCATTTTTCGCTGGAAGCAACGATCGCAGGCTTGTTTCTCCCCCAAATTCTGGCTATCCCCGCAGGGATATATTTAAGCATCAGGAACAAGCTGTAACAGATTAAAGTGAAAGGGGGGAGTGGAACATGCACAGCTCTCCGGTCATTGACCTAGGAGGCATTCCGATTGACTTATCCGCGGTCCTTATGCTGCTGGTCAGTTCGATTATCGTCTTCGTTCTGGTTATGCTCTCGGTCCGGAATCTTTCGGTCGAAAACCCTTCCAGACTGCAGAACTTCATGGAATGGGTAGTGGAATTCGTTCACGGCATTATCGGCAGCGCCATGGATTTGAAGAAAGGGAAGCCTTACATATCCTTGGGATTGACGCTGATTTTGTTCATCTTCGTTTCCAACTTGCTCGGACTGCCCTTTTCCGTTATCACCGAGGCGCACGAGCCGGTTACCATCTTCGGTCATGTTATTGAAGCCACGCGCAACCTGGCGCACGGCGGTCATGTGGAGCTGCTCTGGTGGAAATCGCCGACAGCCGACATTAACATCACCGCGGGTCTGGCGATCATCGTGTTCTTCCTGATGAACTACCTGGGCATCAAGCTGAACGGCAAACATTACTTCAAACACTACATCGAGCCGTTCCCGATCTTTCTGCCGCTGAACATTATCGAAAACCTGGCCAAGCCGATCGCGCTCGCCATTCGTTTGTACGCGAACATTTTCGCGGGCGAGGTGCTCATTACCGTTATTCTGAAGCTGGGAATTCTCAGTATTCCGTTCCTGGCGGTATGGCAGGGATTCAGTATTTTCGTCGGCGCTTTGCAGGCCTTTATCTTTACCATTCTGACGATGGTGTACATCGCGCAGATGACGATTCACGAGGAAGAGCATTAACGAACTTCCGCGGGGTAACCCCGAGCAGTCGATTTGTTTCGCGGAGGATATCTTATATTCCATATCTATGAACCGAATTTAAAGGAGGATATTTACAAATGGAATTTTTGGCAGCAGCAATCGCGGTAGGTTTGGGCGCACTTGGCGCCGGTCTTGGTAACGGTATGATCGTCAGCAGAACGGTTGAGTCCATCGCTCGTCAGCCTGAAGCTCGTAACGCCCTGCAAACAACCATGTTTATCGGTGTAGGTATCGTCGAAGTTATTCCGCTGGCAGCAACAGTTATCGCATTCCTGATCATGTTTACTTAATTTGCCGTATTTGCGGTTTGGCGGGGACGGCGTCGTGCCATCCGCGCCTTACTTTTTGTCTAAAGCTCCGCAGCAGAAGCGGTAACGGAAGGGAGTGACCTCAGTGGAAATTATTTGGACGAATATCATATTCGCGATTATCGCGTTTGTTATTCTATATGTCCTGCTAAGCAAGTTTGCGTTCAGCAAGCTGTTCGGTATTATGGAAAAACGCCGCGAACTGGTCATGCAGCAGATGGATGAGGCCGCGAAGACCAGAGAACAAGCAGTGGCTTACGTGGAAGAGCAGAAGCAGGCGCTGCAAACGGCTCGCCAGGAAGCTCAAGCCATCATCCAGCAATCTCAGCAGACAAGCGGACAGCAGGCCGAACGCCTTCTCGAAGAAGCGAAACAGGAAGCAACCCGCCTGAAGCAGGAAGCCGTTCGGGATATCGAGAACGAGAAAAACAAAGCGGTCGAAGAGCTGCGCAGCGAGCTGGGCACCGCGTCCGTCCGTATCGCCTCCAAGCTGCTTGAAAAAGAAGTCAGCGCAAGCGGTGAGCAGGAACAACTTGTCGACCGATACCTCAAAGAGGTGGGAGGCCGATCATGAGCCGCGATACGGTAGTTGCCAAACGCTACGCCAAAGCCTTGTATTCGGCGGCGGTGGAACAGGGCTCTACGCTGGAAGTGGAACAGCAGCTTAAAGCGGTGGTGGAGGCGCTCCATTCGGACCCCGAAGTGCAGCGCTTTATCCAGGCGCCGCGCATCTCGCAATCGAGCAAGCTGACTGTTCTGCGCAGCGCGCTTGAGGGGAAGATTTCTCCGGCGCTGATGAATACCGTCGAGCTGCTGGTAGAGCGGGGCAGAACCGATATTTTGGCCGATTTGCTGGATTCCTACGTGAAGATCGAGGGAGAGGCGCTCGGCATCGGCGATGCCGTCGTATATTCGACCTATCCGCTCAGCGAAGCTGAACAAGCCGCGGTGGCCGCGGAATTCGGTGCCCTTGTGGGCAAAACAATCCGGGTCGAGAACAAGGTGGACACCAGCCTTCTCGGCGGACTGAAAGTCGTCATCGGAGATACGCTGTACGACGGCAGTCTGGCGGGCAAGCTCGAACGTCTGGAGAAATCCTTTAACGAGAAGCATAGAAGATAGGGGTGAGGATATTGGGCATCAGACCTGAAGAAATCAGCACTTTGATCAAAAGTCAAATTGAGCAATATAAAGCCGATATCGAAGTTGCCGAAATCGGCACCGTCATTCAAGTCGGCGACGGTATCGCCCGTGTCTACGGTTTGGAAAACGCGATGGCCGGCGAGCTGCTGGAGTTCTCCAACGGCGTTGTAGGGATGGCGCTGAACCTGGAAGAAAGCAACGTTGGTGTCGTTATCCTCGGCGAATACTCCGAGATTCGCGAAGGCGATCAAGTAAAACGCACAGGCCGGATCATGCAGGTGCCGGTTGGCGAAGCGCTCCTCGGCCGTGTCGTGAACTCGCTCGGACAGCCGGTTGACGGCAAAGGACCAATCGAAACCACGGAGTTCCGTCCGGTTGAGAACAATGCGCCTGGCGTTATGGCGCGTAAATCGGTACATGAGCCAATGCAAACCGGACTTAAAGCCATCGACTCGATGGTTCCGATCGGCCGCGGCCAACGCGAGCTCATCATCGGTGACCGTCAGACAGGTAAAACGGCGATTGCGATCGATGCGATCATCAACCAAAAGGGCAGCGGCATGAAATGTATCTACGTTGCCATTGGACAAAAGCAATCGACGGTAGCTCAAGTAGTGGAAACACTCCGCCGCCATGGCGCAATGGAGTATACCATCGTGGTAACCGCTTCGGCATCCGAACCGTCCCCGCTGCTGTACATCGCTCCTTATGCGGGCTGCGCAATGGGCGAATATTTCATGTACAAAGGCGAGCACGTGCTTGTTATTTATGATGACCTCTCCAAGCAGGCGGCCGCTTACCGCGAGCTTTCCCTGCTGCTCCGCCGTCCTCCGGGCCGCGAGGCTTACCCGGGTGACGTATTCTATCTGCATTCCCGGCTTCTGGAACGTGCAGCGAAGCTGAGCGACGAGCTTGGCGGCGGATCGCTGACTGCGCTTCCGTTTATTGAGACACAGGCTTCCGACGTATCGGCTTACATTCCGACCAACGTAATCTCCATTACGGACGGACAGATCTTCCTGGAATCCGATCTGTTTTACTCCGGCCAGCGCCCGGCGATCAACGTCGGTATCTCCGTATCCCGCGTAGGCGGTTCCGCGCAGATTAAAGCGATGAAGAAGGTTGCTGGTTCGCTTCGTCTGGACCTGGCCCAATATCGTGAGCTGCAGGCGTTTGCCCAGTTCGGTTCCGACTTGGACAAATCGACCCAAGCCCGTTTGAACCGCGGTGCGCGCATGATGGAAATTCTGAAGCAGGGCGTCAATCAGCCGCTTACCGTTGAGCATCAAGTGATCAGCTTGTATTCGGCGGTTAAAGGTTTCCTCGACGATATCCCGGTTAAGGATGTCAGACGCTTTGAAAAAGAATTCCTGGCCTTTATGGACAGCAACCATCCGGAAGTGGCGCGTTCGATCACGGAAACCAAAGATTTGACCGCTGACAACGAAACGGCGCTCAAAAACGCCATCGAGAAATTTAAAAAAGGCTTTGCAACCAGCTAAGCCGTTTTATTGCTATAAACGAAGGGGACGGCTGTTTCGGGCAGGGACCCGGCTCGGCGCCGGACTTGCCTAGCGGACAGCCTTCTCCCTATGCATATCTAAGTTAAATCTAGTTTAGCAGCGTTTTCGAAGTCAGCTTTGGCTGACGCCAAAGCAAGCCAATGCTTACGAAGTAACTTTTGCTAGAGGCAAAAGTTTAGCAACGCTTTCGAAGTTAGCTTTGGCTGACGCCAAAGCAAGCCAATGCTTACGAAGTAACTTTTGCTCAAGCAAAAGTTTTGAGGTGGTGAAACCATGGCAAGAAGCATGCGCGATATCAAACGTCAAATCAAAAGCGTTCAGAATACCCGGCAGATCACGAAGGCGATGGAAATGGTCGCCGCCTCCAAGCTGAGAAAAGCCCAGGAAAAGGCTGAAGCGGCCCGCCCTTACTCCCGCAAGCTGAAGGAAGTGGTCATGAGCATTGCCGGCGCCACGGAGGGCGTACAGCATCCAATGCTGGTCACCCGTCCGGTCAAGAAGACCGGATACCTGATTATCACCTCCGATCGAGGCCTCGCTGGCGGCTACAATGCCAATATTCTGCGCGCGGTTACGATGATGATTCAGGAGCGGCACAAGTCACAAGACGAGTATGCCCTCTTCGTGATCGGACGCAAAGGACGCGACTTTTTGAGCCGCAGAAACTATCCGATCGTTCAAGAGGTTACCGACCTCTCCGATACGCCAACGTTTGCGGACATCAAGTCCATCGCCAACTTGGCGGTGCAGGAGTTTGAAGCAGGCGTATACGATGAACTGTATATCTGCTACAACCGTTTCGTGAATGCGATCAGCCAGATCCCGACGGTGGACCGGCTGCTGCCGATGAACGAAGTGGCCGAGTCGAAGCCGCATGAAGCCCATGCGACCTACGAATATGAACCGTCCGCTGCGGCGGTGCTGGAAGTGCTGCTGCCCAAATACGCGGAAACCTTGATCTACAGCGCCGTGCTGGACGGCAAAGCAAGCGAGCTTGGCGCCAAGATGACCGCAATGGGCAGTGCGACCAAAAACGCATCCAAAATGATCGGCAATCTTACACTTACGTATAACCGTGCACGTCAGGCGGCAATCACGCAGGAAATCACCGAGATCGTGGCCGGAGCGAACGCGCAGTCTTGAGGTAACAGTTTTCAAGGAGGGAAACAATAATGAACAAAGGACGCGTTGTAAGCATTATGGGTCCGGTTGTGGATATTGAATTTGAACGCGGCCAGCTGCCCGAAATTTTCAACGCCATCAAAATCGAAGGCACGATGGACGATGGACGCGTTATCAATGTGACGCTTGAGGCGTCGAATCACCTGGGAGATAACATGGTCCGCTGCATCGCCATGTCCTCCACAGACGGATTGGTACGCGGCATGGATGCTATCGACCAAGGCAGTCCCATCGCCGTACCGGTCGGGGAAGCCACGTTGAGCCGTGTGTTTAACGTACTCGGCGATCCGATCGACAATGGCGCTCCAATCGCTACGGCTGAGCGCAATCCGATTCACCGTAAAGCGCCGACATTTGAAGAACTGTCGACCCAAGCGGAGATTCTGGAGACCGGTATCAAGGTTATCGACCTGCTCGCTCCTTATGCGAAGGGCGGCAAAATCGGGTTGTTCGGCGGCGCCGGCGTAGGCAAAACCGTTACGATCCAGGAACTGATCAATAACATTGCACAGGAACACGGCGGTATTTCCGTATTTGCCGGTGTAGGCGAACGTACCCGTGAAGGGAACGACCTGTTCAACGAAATGACGGAATCCGGTGTTATCAAAAAGACGGCGATGGTATTCGGCCAGATGAACGAACCGCCAGGCGCACGTCTGCGCGTAGCGCTTACCGGCCTTACGATGGCGGAATATTTCCGTGACGTGGAAGGCCGCGATACGCTGCTCTTTATCGACAACATTTTCCGCTTTACCCAAGCTGGTTCGGAAGTATCCGCCCTGCTCGGACGGATGCCGTCCGCGGTAGGTTACCAGCCGACGCTTGCGACTGAAATGGGTCAGCTTCAGGAACGGATCACCTCCACTAAAAAAGGTTCCGTTACTTCCATTCAGGCGATCTACGTACCGGCGGACGACTATACCGACCCCGCTCCGGCTACAGCGTTCGCGCATTTGGATGCAACAACGAACCTGGAGCGCCGGATCTCCGAAAAAGGGATTTTCCCTGCGGTTGACCCGCTTGCATCGAGCTCCCGGATCCTCGACCCGAATGTCGTCGGCGAAGAGCACTACAACGTGGCTCAAGGCGTTAAGCAGCTGCTGCAGCGCTATACCGAACTTCAGGATATCATCGCCATCCTTGGTATGGATGAGCTGAGCGAGGAAGACAAAGTTGTGGTAGCCCGTGCGCGGAGGGTAGAACGTTTCCTGTCGCAGCCGTTCCACGTGGCCGAGCAGTTTACCAACTTCCCTGGCAAATATGTACCGATCAAAGAAACGGTACGCAGCTTCAAAGAAATTCTCGAAGGCAAGCATGACAACCTGCCGGAAGCGGCGTTCCTCTTCGTAGGTACGATTGAAGAAGCGGTGGAAAAAGCGAAAACGATGTAATATCGAGGCGCCATCCGGACCGTGTCCGCCCGTCAGGGTGCGCAGGTCTCCGGATGGCTTTTCCGTTATTGACGAACACGCCTTTCGCAGCAAACGCAGCAAAGGGAGGCGGCGTCAGAGGCCGTTTTCGGCGATCCGTACGAAACCCGGGGAAGACTTACAGACGCGGAGGTTGACCGGGGTTATTTTAGGAGGGATAAAAGGTGAACACCTTTTTGCTAGAGATCGTGACACCCGACCGGCTTGTGTATTCGAAACAGGTGAGCAGCTTGTCCGTCAAGGGTGTTGAAGGCGAACTGGGCATTCTGCCTGGACATATTCCGCTGGTAACACCGCTGCAGGTGGCTGCAATGACTGTCAAAGCCGACGGCCAGTCGACAACAATCGCTGTACACGGCGGATTTTTAGAAGTGCATAAGGATAAAGTAACGGTGCTTGCCGAAAGCGCGGAGCTGCCTAGAGACATCGACGTTGAACGTGCGGAAGCGGCCAGAGAACGGGCGATGCGCCGTCTTCAGGTACGCAGCAAACAAGACGAGATCGACCACCGGCGTGCCGAAGCGGCGCTTCAGCGTGCCGTTACCCGGATCAAAGTATCCACGGGCAAGGGACAAGAATAAGCCGCGAAAAGCAGTCAAGCCTCGCTTGGCTGCTTTTAAGCATTTAGAAGCGTAAGAGTCCCCGGCATATATCGGTAAGGAGTATTCCGCTAACAGGCCGTTTTGCGATATCAGCCAGGTCAACCAAACGTTATCCATTCTGCTTCTAGTTTTGCAGCTGTGTAGGCACCGACCGGGACCCGGGGCCTGAATTGTTTAAAAAATCGTAAAAGTACTGGATTCTTTTGCGCTTCGCAAGTATGATATAAGAGTCGATTTCCGAGCAGTTGACACGGGAGGCTAAAATGAGCGAATTCATCAATGCCGAGGTGTCGAGGTCGATCGGCACAAACGGCCTGGTTTCCATGCTGATTTCTTTGCTGTGTGTCGCCATTTCTTGGTGGGCATTGCAGAACCTTAAGCTTGACCTGTTCATAAGATATCCCAAGAGTCCCCAGGGAAGATTGCTGCACTTGCTGCTTGCGATCGTGATCGGCCGTTTGGTGGCCGGATTTTTCCTTGACTATCTGGGATGGAGCGGACAGATCCGGCACCTGTTTTAAGGTGAGTCGGTTTGGTTATAAGTGTCATAGTATCCACTGCAGTAAGAACGCCGAATAATAACATTTTATTATGTCAACACTGAAATTTAAGAAATGTTCGCGAAATTCCGCAGATTTTGAGGAAAAATGAAGCTTTTTAAGCAATCAACGAAGCAAGAGCTGGGGAAAATAATGGACGCGGAGGGAACCCTGATGAGCAAATTTATCGTCCGCGGTGGCAACAGATTGACCGGGAGCGTGAAAGTTAGCGGCGCGAAAAATTCTGTACTACCGATCATAGCCGCCTCTCTTTTGGCAGGAGAAGGAGAAAGCGTCATTATTGACGCGCCTCCGCTAGACGACGTGATGACGATCAGCAAGGTGCTGGAATCCTTGGGAGCCAAGGTTACATATCAAAATGACGTCATTCAGGTGGATGCAACCACCATCACATCTTGTGAAGCACCCTACGAGTGGGTACGCAAAATGCGGGCTTCTTTTTTGGTGATGGGACCTCTTTTGTCCCGTATGGGTCGGACCCGCATTTCTTTGCCGGGCGGATGCGCTATCGGCACACGGCCTATCGACCAGCATCTAAAGGGTTTTGAAGCGCTCGGAGCGGAGATTAGTCTCGGCCAGGGCTACATTGAGGCGAAATCGGACGGAAGACTGCGCGGAGCCAAGATCTACCTGGATGTGGCCAGCGTCGGTGCAACCGAAAATATAATGATGGCGGCAGCGCTAGCGGAAGGCGTAACCGTGATTGAAAACGCAGCAAAAGAACCGGAAATTGTGGATCTCGCGAACTACCTGAACGGTATGGGCGCTATTGTCCGCGGTGCGGGCACTGGCGTGATTCGGATTGAAGGCGTTGAGCGGCTGCATGGAGTCAGACACCAGGTGATTCCGGACCGGATTGAAGCGGGCACCTACATGGCTGCAGCGGCAATAACCGGCGGCAATGTGTATGTAGAGGGAGCGATCGCCGACCATCTCGGCCCGGTGATTGCGAAGATGGAAGAGATGGGCGTTACGATTCAGCCTGACGAAAACGGCATCCGCGTCATTGCGGATAAACCGCTGAAAGCCGTAGATCTCAAGACACTCCCTTATCCGGGCTTTCCGACGGATATGCAGTCCCAGATGATGGCGCTGCTGCTCCGGTCGGAAGGAACGAGTGTAGTGACAGAGACGGTATTTGAGAACCGCTTCATGCATGTGGAGGAATTCCGCCACATGAATGCGGAGATCAAGGTGGAAGGCCGTTCGGCCATCGTCACAGGCAATGCCAGCCTGGTAGGCGCCAAAGTATGCGCAACCGATCTTCGCGCCGGCGCAGCGCTGATTTTGGCGGGCCTGATCGCCGAAGGAACAACTGAAGTCAGCGGTACCCACCACATTGACCGGGGATATGTGAACCTGGCGGAGAAGCTGACGGGTCTTGGCGCGGATATTTGGCGCATCTCCACCGAGAAGGTGGCCGAGGCTGCCAAGGAAGAACTGGCTGCCGAGACGAAAGTCGAAGAAGTTCTCCCTCGCTTCCAGGTACAGCCTACCTGGGTGTAACCGGGAAGAATGGAAGAGAAGAAATTATTCTAACATTAGAGCACATGCAGGACCGTCTGCGGCAGATGCCGCCGGGCGGTCTTTTTGTTTTTGTACGGGGAGGCTGGCGGCAAGCCGCGTAAGACTAGTACTTAAGAAAAAGGGCTTAAGACAAGCCATTAAGACAGGCACCAAGACAAGCACACAAAACCAGCGCTTAAGACAAGCGTAAGCAAGCAGCTGCCTTGCTATTACAGTGATTGATTGTAAGGCAGTTGTTCAGGCTGCTCACCGCTTGCTGCGGCAAACCGTGCGGCTTCCCGGCCGGCAAGACCGCGCACCGGACAAGCGGGTCTGAACGCATAGGACCTTTCTCTCGTTTCTCTCAGTTTTGTTCTAGCAGGTATCCGAAACTCATATTCTATAACATCATGAAGACACCGGAGGTGCCAGACCTGATGAAAGAGTTACGGATGCGTTTGCGCCGCCTGGCGGCACGGCGGCCGGCCCGGCGCAGAACCGGCCCTGCAGGGCGCCAGCGCCTGCATACGGCTGCGCTGCTGGCCGCGCCCCTGCTGGCGGCGCTGCTGCTGCCGCTGGCGGTGGTTGGCCCGGCTGGCCGCAAGCTGCCGCCGGATCCCCTCCCGCCTGCGGCGCCCGCCCCTTCCGCCGCCCCAGCGCCGGCGGCGGACAAGACCCCGGCTGCCGAACCGCAGCCGGAAATTGCCGTCTATTTGTCGCGCAGCGGACAAATTGAAAGATTGCCGCTGGAAGACTACGTCAGCGGCGTCGTTGCGGCCGAAATGCCGGCGAGCTTTGAGCTCGAAGCGCTCAAAGCTCAGGCCGTCGCGGCCCGCACCTTTATCGTCCGCCGCCTCGTGGACGGCGACGTCAGCGGGGTACCCGTTCCGGGAGCGGTCGTAACCGATACGGTAAGCCACCAGGCTTACGTATCGCAAGCGGCGCTGGAACGGGACTGGAAGCAGGCCGGCCGCGGCGCCGACCTGGCCAAAATCCGCCGCGCGGTGCTTGAGACGCGCGGCACGGTGATGACCTACGGCGGGAAGCCGATTACCGCCGCATTTTTTTCGGCAAGCAGCGGGTACACGGAGAACTCCGAGGAATACTGGAACGCGGAGGTTCCCTACCTCCGCAGCGTAGCCAGCCCTTGGGAGCGGAACATCACGCCGAACTTCGCCGTTGCCATCACCTTCGGCCGCGGCGAGCTGCTCCGCAAGCTGGGTGAAGGGCGGCCGGAGCAAGCGGAAGATTCGGCAGAGAAAGGCAGAGCCCGGCCGGTTTCTGCGGATGCCTCCGGCGGGGAGCCTTTTATCGAAGTGTTGTCCCGGACATCCGGCAAACATATCAAGGAAATCCGGATCGGCAGCTCCGTTTATACGGGAAGAGAGGTCCGGGAGCGGCTGGGCCTGCGGTCCACCCAATTTACTTGGGAGATTAAAGGGAACCAGGTAGAATTAACAACCTACGGCAACGGACATGGGGTGGGCATGAGCCAATGGGGGGCCAATGGCATGGCGGGACAAGGGGCGACAGCGACACAAATCTTGAACCACTATTATAAGGACATCTCATTTGCAAAGGTTTCAAGTCTTCTGGCCTTGTAAATCATCTGAAAATTTACTTGAAAGATACGTATAAAAGCAAAGCGCCCGGTAACACTGGTTACTGAGGTGATAAACAATGAATGAACAAGACAAAAACAAAAACATCCAAGAGGAGGCTCCCAAAAAAGCACAGGGAGCGGCTGCACAGCCTTCCTCATGGAAAAGCCTGTTGTCCAAACGGTGGGTATTCCCGGCGATCTACACGGCGGCAGCGGCTATTATACTAACATTGGTGTGGGTCTATCAGGATGCCGGCGTAAAACCGCTTGGACAGGACTCAACCGCCACCGTTACCGAGAGTGTGAACACTCCGGCCGGCGAGGATGCCGCCCTGAACGGGGATCCCAAAGCTGTTGAAGTGGTAGCCAATGCCGAAAGCGCAGTCTGGCCGGTCAGCGAACCGGCTGATGTCCAAGTGGTTAAACCGTTTTATGAACAAAACGGCACGGAAGAAAACCATGTCGAAGCAATGGTCCAGTTTAACGACACCTTTTTGCCGAACACTGGCATCGACCTGGCCCGCGAAGACCGCAAGCCGTTTGATGTAACTGCCGCGCTCAGCGGGAAAGTCACCCGGGTGGAAAACACGCCGCACAGCGGTTCGCTGGTTGAAGTGACGCATCCGGATAACCGCAAGACGGTTTACCAAAGCCTTAGCGACGTCAAGGTTAAACCAGGCGACGAGGTCAAGCAGGGCGATAAGCTCGCATCGGCCGGAACGTTTGAAATGGAAAAAGACTTAGGCAATCACGTGCACTTCGAGATCCACGAGGACGGCAAGCCGGTGAATCCGGCGGAGCTGCTTCCGGAACGATAAGCATGCAGGGCGGGGGACGAAAGTCCTCCGTTTTTTTTGCGTAAATGCGGTTCTCGTTTGCTTGTCCTTGCAAGAATTAGGCCAGACGTGGCCAGGCCCCCCCTGAAAGCGCGAATATCTAGGCCCGCCCCTCATATAATGTACCAAACTATCCACAGTTGGGAGGCGGGAGCGTGCACGATTACATCAAGGAACGTACGATCAAAATCGGACGCTGCATCGTGGAAACCAGGCACACGGTCCGGACCATTGCCAAAGAATTCGGCGTTTCGAAGAGCACGGTGCATAAAGATCTGACCGAGCGCTTGCCGGAAATTAATCCGGATTTGGCCGATCAGGTCAAGCACATTCTCGAATATCACAAATCGATCCGTCATCTTCGGGGAGGGGAAGCGACCAAAATCAAATACAAAAAAACGACAGGGAAAAAGCGCGAAGTCGCGGTTGCGTCAAAAATGTAGAAAAAGTGAGCACTTTCGCCAAGTTTTTCAGTTGGAATGCATTGAATCCATCCCCTAAAGTATGGTATTTTTAAAGGCGGTACCAACTGTCGGAAATCCATTAAAATCAAACACTTTGGGGGCTTTTTCATTATGCTTAGCAAGGATATCGGGATTGATCTGGGCACGGCAAATGTGCTCATTCATGTCAAAGGAAGGGGAGTCGTGCTGGATGAGCCTTCCGTAGTTACGCTCGAAAGCGACACGAAGAAGGTCCTTGCTGTAGGAGAACAGGCCCGCCGTATGGTAGGGCGGACCCCTGGGAATATCGTGACGATTCGCCCGCTCCGGGACGGCGTGATAGCCGACTTCGATCTTACAGAGGCGATGCTGAAGTACTTCATCGACCGCGTTGGCGGACGAAGCTGGTACAGCCGGCCCCGCATCCTGATCTGCGCCCCCACGAATATAACATCCGTAGAACAGAAGTCGATCAGAGAAGCGGCGGAACGCAGCGGAGCCAAGGAAGTCTTTATGGAAGAAGAGCCGAAGGCCGCGGCCATCGGAGCGGGCATGGACATCTATCAGCCAAGCGGAAATATGGTAGTCGACATTGGCGGCGGAACGACGGACGTAGCGGTGCTCTCGATGGGCGACGTCGTCACCGCCTCCTCCATCAAAATGGCGGGGGACAAGTTCGACGAAGCCATTTTAAAATATATCAAGGCGAAATATAAGCTGCTTATCGGTGAACGGACCTCGGAAGATATCAAGGTCAATATCGGCACGGTGCGACCTGGAGGCCGGCAGGCGGAAATGGATATCCGCGGCCGCGATATGGTGACGGGGCTTCCCCGGACCCTGACGATTACATCGAGTGAAGTGCAGGAAGCGCTGTGGGATCCGGTATCGTCCATTGTGGCGGCGGCCAAATCGGTGCTGGAACGGACACCTCCGGAGCTGTCTGCGGATATTATCGACCGCGGCGTCATTTTGACGGGCGGGGGCGGGCTGCTGAACGGATTGGACGAGCTTTTGTCCGAGGAGCTGCGCGTTCCGGTGCTGGTGGCGGAAGACCCGATGCACTGCGTTGTCAAAGGAACCGGCATTATGCTGGACCAATTGGACAAAGTCCCTAAGAAAAAATTTTAATCGGCCGATATATAAAGTATAAACAACGGACAAGCGTTAATTTGGAAGGGGATTTGCCTTCATGATCAGAGGATTGTATACGGCCGCCGCGGGACTTGTGACCCAGCAGCGCAGACACGATACGGCGACGCAGAATATTGCCAATCTCAACACAATGGGATACAAGCAGGTGGACAGCGTCAACCACGCGTTTCCCGAAGTGATGATCGCCGCGATGCAGGGGAAATTCAGCCGCAATATCGGCAAGATCAACACCGGCGTTTTTGCCGAACAGTCCATTTCGCAATATAATCAAGGAACCTCAGTCGAGACGGGCAAGCCGCTCGATTTCGAGCTGTACGCCGATCTGCAGCTGCAGGACCCGGCTACGGGGGAGAACATGAATTTTGACGGTTCCGGCAAATATATCGGTGAGGACGGAACCATTTATCATAAACCCCAGGCTTTCTTTACCGTACAAGACGACGAGGGGAATAATCTGTATACGCGGGACGGCAGCTTCAAAGTCAGTCCGGACGGGACCGTAATGACACCCAGCGGATTCCGGGTGCTGGATGCCAACGGGAACCCGCTAGTGCTGAACGGAATTATGGAAGATGATCTGAAGGTGGACGGACAGGGCAATGTGCTGAATCCTGCGACCGGGCAGCCTTCGGGCGCGCGTCTGGGCATCAGTGTCGTGACGAATCCGAGCCAGCTGGTGCGGGACGGCAATGGGGTGTTCCATGCAGAGAACCTGGGAGAAGCGGGCATCCGCTTCGCCCAGGCCGCAGACAATCTGGAAGTCCGGCAGGGTTTTCTGGAAGGGTCGAATGTGGACTCCACTCAGGTGATGGTTGATCTGAATGCCGCGTACCGTGCGTATGAAGCGAACCAGAAGGTTGTCCAGTTCTACGACAGCAGTCTGCAGAAGGCCGTTACCGAAATCGGCAGAGTATAGGAGGATTTAACGGATGTATAACTCCACGATTAGTGCGGCGGTCTCTCTGGCGAGCCTTCAACAGCGGCTTGAGGTGATTGCAGACAATATTGCCAACAGCAATACGAACGGATACAAAAGCAGATCCGGCTCCTTTGAAGACGTATTGACCCGTGTACAGCAGCAATCCGAAGACTACCGTCAGACTGGGCGGACAATGCCCTTGGGCTTCAACATCGGATTCGGCACCCGGCTGTCTTCATTGTCGACAGATTGGGAGCAGGGGACGTTGAAGGAAACGGGCAGTCCAAGCGACCTGGCGCTTCAGGGGAACGGGTTGTTTGCGGTCAGCGTGAACGGCGGCATTGGGTATACGCGTCAGGGGGCGTTTCATTTTACGCCTGATCCGGCTAATCCGCGGCAGCTGAACCTGGTGACCGACGAAGGAAACGCGGTGCTGGGCACTAACGGGAATCCGGTGACAGTGCCTGTAGGCGTGCATGCGGCGATTGACGAATCGGGCAGAGTGCTGGTCAAGAATAACGAAAACGACCCGCCCCGGCTTGCCGCAACGCTCATGATCGTCGAACCGGTCAGCCGCGCTTCGCTGGAAGCGGTGGATGACAGCTTTTATATGCTGAAGGATGGAATTACTCCACAGGAAGCTTTTGTACAGCGCGCAGCGGGGGAGAGACCCAATGTGGGCGTACGCTCCGGCTGGCTGGAGCAGTCGAATGTGGACCTGACCAAAGAAATGACCGACATGCTGAACGTACAGCGTACCTTCTCGCTGGTGTCCAGAGCGCTGACCTCCAGCGACCAGATGATGGGACTGGCCAATAACATGCGCGGGTAGGTGATGTAGGTGAGCCAGGAGGCGAAAAAGCCCGCTAAGACCGACAAGGCTGCTTCTAAGCCTAAGACGGCTGCCAAACCTAACAAATCCAAGTGGGGCCTTATCCAGTGGTTTTTGATCCCACTTCTGCTGCTGATCGCTCTTGGCGGCGGCTTGGCTGTAGGGTATGTGGTCTTTGGCAAACAGGAGCTTAGCGATGTGTTCCATTGGAGCACCTGGAAACATGTATACGATTTGGTGTTCGCCCCTTAAGGCGGACAGCCTGAACCTTTCCGGGTTTTGCCGGGAAGGTTTTTTTGTTTTTGTGCCATATTCTGTATATGATCCGCCCGCGGGTACATCCGCCCAGCTTTACAGTTTTGCTTGCCAGGTTTATACAGGTGTTTTTCAGAGCAGGCTGTAACGGCTCCGGTGGTTTTCTGATGCTGAAAAATGTATAATGATGGGGGACTGCGGCTTGTCCGGGTCCATTTTGTGATAAAATGAAACCGGCGAGAGCGCCTGTGCGGACCTTGCACTGCTTATCAGCGGCGCGGGTTTGACGGACAGCTGCAAAAAAGGGCTCTCTCCGCCGTGCTGCCGATGGCAGCGGAGAAAGCCCCTTATCTTAACCTTCACTTCTGCAGCGGGTGAAGGATACTTATAGTTTTTTCCGAAGCCTCCTCATTTTATGCATCGCTGCAACCCATAATAAGCGTAAAGGCGCCCGGCGAACATTCCGGTTCCGATGCCGGGGCGCGAACCGTCGGAAGGAGTTCAATTCATGCTGGACATCAAACAGATTCAGGAAATCATCCCTCATCGCCCCCCTTTTTTGCTGGTGGACAAAATCGTCGAAATTGAAATGGGCAAGCGGGCGGTAGGCATCAAGAACGTAACCATCAACGAGCCGTTTTTTGTCGGCCATTTTCCGGAGTATCCGGTAATGCCCGGCGTACTCATTACCGAAGCGCTGGCCCAGGTAGGAGCGGTGGCGATCCTTGGACTTGAAGTCAACAAAGGGAAAATTGGATTTTTGGCCGGGATTGACGGCTTCCGTTTCCGCGGTCAGGTCATGCCTGGGGACACGCTGCGGCTTGAGGTGGAAATCACCCGCTTGAAGGGCAGTGTCGGCAAAGGCCGGGCGACGGCGAAGGTGGACGACAAGGTTGTTGCCGAAGGCGAAATTATGTTTGCTTTGAGCTAATCCTATACACAGATGGAGAAGGAGAGATCGAGATGACAAACTTGAGCCCAAAAGCCGCAGAGACGGTGGAACGCTGGTTGAACGACCCTTATGTAGATGAAGAGACCAAAGCAGAGCTTCGCGCGCTTGAACAGCAGCCGCAGGAACTGGAAGAACGTTTCTATAAAGATCTGGAGTTCGGCACAGGAGGCCTCCGCGGCGTAATCGGCGCGGGCAGCAACCGGATGAACCGTTATACGGTCGGCCGGGCTACTCAGGGCTTCGCCCAGTTTATTTTGGAAACTCATAAAGGAGCAGGCAGACCTTCCATTGTAATTGCACATGACTCCCGCCGTTTCTCTCCGGAGTTCGCGCTGGAAGCTGCTCTTGTTCTGGCAGGCAACGGCATCGAAGCGAAGCTGTACCCGTCGCTGCGCTCCACGCCACAGCTGTCGTTCAGCGTCCGCCATCTACAAGCAACCGGCGGAATCGTAATTACGGCCAGCCACAACCCGCCGGAATATAATGGATATAAAGTATACAACTCGGAAGGCGGACAGCTCGTTCCGCACGAAGCGGAGCAGGTTATTTCCTACATAATGAGCGTGGATTCGTTTGACGCCGTCAAGCGGATTGACCGGGAAGAAGCGGAGTCGGCCGGTCTTCTGCAGTGGCTCGGCGAGCCGGAAGATGAGGCGTTTGCCGAAACGGTTGCATCGATCAGCCTCAGCCGTGAAGAGATCCGCTCTTCGCTTGGACGCGACTTCAAGATCGTCTACACGCCGCTACATGGTACCGGTAATCTGCCGGTCCGCCAGGTGCTTGACAAGCTGGGTTTCAGCGAAGTGCATGTGGTGCCTGAGCAGGAGCAGCCGGACTCCGAATTTTCGACCGTGAAATCGCCGAATCCGGAGGAGCGGGAAGCTTTTACGCTGGCAATGAAGCTGGGCGAAGAGCTGAACGCTGATATCCTGATCGGAACCGACCCGGATGCGGACCGGATGGGAGCCGTGGTGCGGGACAACGAAGGCAAGTTTGTCGTATTGTCCGGGAACCAGTCCGGGGCGCTGATGATTCATTATTATCTCAGCCGTCTGCAGGAGCTGGGCAAGCTGCCGAGCAACGGCGCGGTCGTTAAGACCATTGTGACCAGCGAGATGGGCGCCGCCGTAGCGGGCCATTATGGAGCGACGATTTTTAATACGCTGACCGGATTTAAATACATTGGCGAAAAAATGACCCAGTTCGAGCAGTCCGGTGAATACACCTACCTGTTTGGTTATGAAGAGAGCTACGGCTACCTGGCCGGAACGTATGCGCGCGATAAGGATGCTGTGCTTGCGGCCATGCTGATCTGCGAAGCGGGTGCCTACTACAAGGCACAAGGCAAAACGCTGTATGACGTGCTTCAGGAGCTGTATGAGCAGTTCGGATACTTCCTGGAGAGTCTGGAATCCCGTACGCTCAAAGGCAAGGATGGTCTTGCACAGATCCAGTCCATTATGAGCGACTGGCGCGCAAACCCGCCGAAGGAAATCGGAGGCGCTTCGGTTACTGAAGTCCTGGATTATTCCAAGGGACTGAACGGTCTGCCAAAAGAAAATGTGCTGAAATACATGCTGTCCGACGGATCCTGGTTCTGCCTGCGTCCGTCCGGCACCGAGCCCAAAATCAAGGTGTACTTTGCGGTGCGCGGCGAATCGCTGGCGGACGCCAAGTCCAAGGTTGACCGGCTTACCCAAGAAGTGATGGGACGCGTTGACGCTTAAGCTGACACGCGCCCGGCAGGAATGGGTCTAGGGCCGGGCAGGGGGATGGGGCCAAAATACGGTCCCGCTCCCCTTGGCTCTGGCAAGAGACCCCGGATATGAAAGAGGAGGTACTTTTGGTGCAGCAAAAATGGCAGCGTTGGAATACATCATCCCGTAAATGGCTTTGGATTCTGGTGGTGATCGGACTGATCGGGGCGCTTCCCGTTGTGTACGACCGCATGCAGACCGAGCAATCGGCCAAAACGGTTGAGATCGTATTCGATTATCGCGATCTGGTTGATGTAGCCAGCTACCGCGCCCAGCCGCAGGATTATCTTGATGAACAGTTGGACCGGCTGAAGGAAGCCGGCGTACAAAGTATGGCGGTGTTCGAGAGCACGCTTGAGGACTACCGCAAAGCACGGCGGATTATGATCTGGGGCGCGCAGGACGCCGCTAACATGATGAACACCGTCTGGTCCGAAAATGAGAACTATACCTATATCCTGTTCACTTCGCCGGAGAATGCGGAACGGCTGACACCGATCATTACCAAGGCATATAACCGGCTTGGGATCGACACCGAGGAATGGACTCTTCGCGGACAAAAGGGATTGATCCTTAAGACTCCGCTTGAAGACGCGACTCTGAAAACGATGCAGCCGGATCCGCTGATGCTGGATATGCTGCGGAGCAAGGGATTTAACATTGTTCCCCGCCTGTCGGATTCCCTTCCTTACGATGAAGCGGCCATGACGGAGACAATGGCTTATTACAAGGAGCTCGGCGTAAAACGGATTCTGTTTGAAGGCGAAACGGTTAAAGGCTTCAACGACGACGAAGATCGAAACACCCTTTCGCATTTTGCAAAGCTGCTGAATGAAAATGGAATCGGCATTGCTGCGATCGAGAACATCAAGAAGCAGCAAAAAGGCTTCAAAGCGCTCGCGTATAATACAGACTACAATGTAGCCCGGCTGTATTCGCTTAGCGAAGGGGACTCTTCGCTCGATACGGAGAAAATTGTGGACCGTTTTGCTCTGGCTACCAAAGACCGCAATATCCGCATGCTGTATCTGAACACCGTTCCGCGGAGAGATACGGGCAAAGCGATGATTACCGACACGCTGGACAATCTGATTACCAGCTTGTCCGATCCCAACGGGGCGATCGACCGGATCAAGCAAAATGGCTTTACCTTCGGCCAAGCGGAGAGCTTTAAAGTTGTAGATTCCTCTTATCAGCGTTACCTTAAGCTGGTTGCGGTTGTTGGAGCCGTGTCGCTTGTTGCGCTGATGATTTCTTACTTTATTCCGGGACTTACGCTGCTTGCCTGGGCACTAGGCCTTCTTGGCAGTGCCGGTCTGCTTGTATTGAAGCCGACGCTGTTTGAGCAGGCGCTTGCCCTTGCTGCGGCGATCAGTGCGCCGACAGTAGCCGTTGTGCTGGCGGTCCGCAATCTGAACGCCAAAGGCCCTTCGGCCCTCAAGCCGGGATTTCAAGCAATGTCTCCTGGCAAGCGGCTGGCCCACAGTTTGGTGCTGTATCTTAAGACAGCTGTGATTTCGCTTAGTGCGGTGCCGTTTGTTATCGCTCTGCTCAACAATATCGCTTACAGTCTGGTATTGGAGCAGTTCCGCGGCGTAAGCCTGCTGCACATGGCGCCGATTGGATTGGTTGCACTTTACGTTCTCCTGTACCGAGGCTCGATTGCCTGGAACCGCACGGGCGAAATTCTGCGCAAACCGATTACGATTGCTATGGTCATAGCAGCTGGATTGGCCGGGATCGTTGGCTTGTATTATTTGAAACGGACAGGAAACAGCGGTTTTGCCTTCCCGTTCGAATTGGAATTCCGGACATTCCTTGAGAACACCATGGGCGTACGGCCGCGTAATAAAGAATTTTTGCTGGCGCATCCGCTCTTTATTCTCGGAGCTTTCCTTGCGCTGAAATATCGAAATGCGATGTTTGTTATGATTATTGCGGTGATCGGTCAGCTGTCGATGGTGGATACCTTTGCCCATATCCACTCCCCGGTTATTATCTCGCTGATTCGCGGTCTACTGGGACTGGGTCTCGGGCTGATTGTGGGATTGGCAGCGGTAGGCATCTGGCAGGTCCTGGAGGGATGTTGGAAACGATGGAGTCCGCTTCTAAAAAAATTGTAATTTCCGGTTATTACGGGTTTCGCAACAGCGGCGATGAAGCGGTACTGCAATCGGTTCTGATCGCCCTCGAACAACAGGCGCAGGCGGCAGGCATCCGAATTGAGCCGATTGTGCTGTCTATTGATCCGGAGTGGACGTCCGCCACGTATGGTGTCCAAGCTGTTCACCGCATGAAACCGGCTGAGCTCCGGAGAGCGATCGCCGGCAGCGACGGGCTTATCAGCGGCGGCGGCAGTCTGCTTCAAGATGTGACAGGAACCAAAAGTATCCCTTATTATATAGGGGTAATCAAGCTGGCCCAATGGCTGCGCAAGCCGGTGTTCATTTATGCCCAAGGAATTGGTCCGGTAAACCGCAAGCTATTTTATCCGCTGATTAAGTCGGCATTCCGTAAGTCCAGATATATCTCCGTCCGTGACGAGCAGTCACGCAGCCTGCTGGGGACGATGGGGTTAAACCTGTCCTCCGTGCAGGTGGTTCCCGACCCGGTAATGGGGCTCCGTCTTCCCGGCCAAGCATCGGCGGGGGACCAGGTGCCTGCGGGGGGAGACGGGAACGGCGCCCGGATAAGCTCCGCGGAGCCGCTCCCCACAGTCGGGATATCGGTACGTTTTTGGGAGACAGACCGCAAAGAGCTGCAGGCGTTGTCGGAAGCTTTTGTTTTGGCGAACCGGAAACAGCCGCTGCATCTTCGTTTTCTTCCGTTTCATCTGCCTTCGGACGTGGAAGCCTCACAGTACATGATGGAGCGTATAGAGACGGAAATCAGGCAAGACGGCGGGCGGATTAGTTTATGCGAACAGGCGGATCATCCGCTGGAAATGCTTAAAGAGGTAGCATCCTGCGACGCGCTGGTCGGCATGCGGCTTCACAGCTTGATTTACGCTGCGGGACAGCGGATTCCTCTGCTCGGAGTATCGTATGATCCGAAGATCGATCAATTTCTTAAGCGGATCGACTGCTCACCGGTGGGTTCGACGAATTCGCTGAACAGTGAGTCGACAGCCGATGCGATCCTTCATTTAATAGAAAATGGGGATTCGTGGAAAGCTACACGCGAACCGCTTATCGCGGGACTTGTGGAAGCGGCGGAGACGCCCGCCAGAACCATTGTTGAATATTTGAGGCATAAAGGGTGAGACGAAGTGGATGAATCAAGCCGGATTCCTACCGTTCCTATCTTCGGGATTCGGGTTTCCAAACTGGATATGCAGGAAACAGTTGCCTATCTGATTGATGCCGTAAGCAACCGTAAGCCGCATCAGGTAATCACTGCCAACCCGATTATGGTGATGGCGGCGCTGGATAATCCGGCGTATATGAAGATTATGACTTCTGCCGAGCTGGTTGTCCCCGACGGGACGGGTGTGGTCTGGGCCGCGGAAAAAGGCGGAGACCCGGTGAAAGAGCGGGTGGCAGGATTTGATTTGCTGCATGAGCTGTTCAAGGCTGGCGAAGCCCGAGGCTGGCGAGTCTACCTGCTCGGCTCTACTCCTGAAGTGATTCAGGAAACCGCCAATCGGTTACAATTGCAGTATCCGGGAGTGACGATCGCCGGTTACCGTGACGGTTTTTTTGGTCCGGAAGCTGACGATGAAGTTATTTCCGGTATTGTTGCGGCGCAGCCGGATCTGCTGTTTGTAGCCCGGGGGGCCGATACGCAGGAACCTTGGATCGCCCAGTATAAGGAACGGCTAGCAGTTCCGGTCATGATGGGAGTCGGAGGAAGCTTTGATGTGATCTCCGGAAAAAGCAAACGGGCGCCGATAGTCTTTCAAAAATTGCGTTTAGAATGGTTCTACCGGTTAATTAAGGAACCTACACGCTATAAAAGAATGCTTGCGCTCCCGAAATTCGCATTAAAAGTGTCACGGGAGAAAGATACAGTAACAAAAACCCGATAAAAAGCGGAATTCTACCCGAAAAACCGTGAAAATCGTCCAAAAACGGTATTGGTGTTTGGTTTTCGATCAGAGTATAATTCAATGCGGTAGAGAAATGGGGGTCGAATAGTCAAATGTTAACGATATACATCGCCGGATTTATCGTATGTATGGGGCTTGCGCTTCTGCTGACGCCGCTGGTGAAGAAATTTGCTCTGAAAATCGGCGCCACGGACGTTCCAAACGCGCGCAAGGTACATACGACGATTATGCCCCGCCTCGGCGGACTCGGCATTTTTCTGGCGTTTGTTCTAGGATTGCTGGCCGTACTTCCATGGATTCCTTACGACTTCACGCCAAGAGAAGCAAGCTTTGTAAAAGCGCTGCTGAGCGGCGGAGCTCTGATTGTATTGATCGGCGGTCTTGACGACCGGTTTGAGCTGTCCGCAAAGGTGAAGCTGCTTGGCCAGATCGCCGCAGCCTGCATCGTTGTGTTTGGATTTGATATTACGGTTGACTTCGTCAACATTCCTTTTAATAATTCTTACTCCTCATTGGAAGACTGGATCGCAATTCCGCTGACAATCTTCTGGATTGTCGGCGTAACCAATGCGGTAAACCTGATTGATGGATTGGACGGGCTGGCTGCCGGTGTATCCGGGATAGCTATTGCCACCATTGCAGTTATGGCTTTTATTATGGGCAACACAACGGTTGCTCTGCTCTGTCTCCTGCTGCTTGGCAGCATCGGGGGATTCCTGTTTTTTAACTTCCATCCGGCCAAAATTTTTATGGGAGATACCGGATCATTGTTCCTGGGTTTCTGCCTGGCGCTGCTGGCACTGCTCGGGTTTAAACAGATTGCAGTCGTGTCCTTTATTACTCCGCTGCTTATTATCGGTGTTCCGCTGTCGGACACGTTTTTCGCTATCGTCCGGCGGAAGCTGCAGAAGAAACCGATTTTTGCTCCGGACAAAGGGCATCTGCATCACTGCCTGCGTGAGCTTGGCTTCAGTCACCGCCAGACAGTACTTATTATCTATGGCATTGCGGCATTTTTTGGAGTCCTTGCGGTTATTCAATCGTCCGCAGCACTGTATGAAGCCAATTGGGTAACGTTCGTAGTCATCTGTGTAATGCTGTTCTTCCTGCAAATTGGGGCGGAAGTGATTGGACTGGTCGGCAAAACTAAACGCCCGGTTATCAATTTCCTGCTGCGTCTGCGGCTGAAAGCGAACCCGGAGCGCGGTTCCAAACCTTGATAAGACTTTAAGTTCTTTAGATTCATTGAACTCGCGGGATTCGATATAATTAGCACTCATATCCATTTTAAACAAAAACCCATCCGTCCGGATGGGTTTTTTCCTGTTTTGACTAAAAAAGCACCCCGCTTCTACCGATAAAAAACAAAGCGAGTATTTACCGGGGCTTCCCTTGAAAACATGCTCCAGTATACGAAACCAAAGGAGAGATATATCAATGCAACGCATGAAGAGACCGTTCGTATGGCTGCTGTTGGCGGCTTTGCTTGTCTCCCTGTTCCCTGGCGGCCGGTACACCCCGGTTGTTTCGGCGGCAGCCGCGGGCGTTACCTCGTACTTCAGCCCGGATGATCTCACACTGCGGGAAACCGCAAAGCTTAAGACAGACTCTAGTGAGCCAGCGACGCAAATTTCACGTGACAAAGTATATAAAACCAGCAATTCCAGTATCACCATTACCGGTACCTACTCCCAGGTAACGGCTTCTACAATGAAGGTTACCGTCGAGCAGCTGACACAGGACTCGAACGGGAAATGGGTTACCGATTCCTCCCGGATTACGACGGGTTCGGTAACGACCGATATCAATAATCCTGGCAACCGCTTCACCACCAGCGGCGTTGTGCTGTATACGGGTTTTAACAAAATCACTTTTACCGGTCTGCAAGGCAATCTGCAGCGGTCGGAATCCTTTTATGTACTGTACGACAAAGTGCCGTTCATCACTTCGCTCCAAGTGCTTGGCGGTCCTACAGCGCAGAATCTGAATGAAGGAACGCAGGTCGTGGTTCCTGTTGACCAAGTGACCCTGCAAGGTAAAGTGGCAAATGCCACTACCGTTACCGTTTCCTTGAACGGTGCGCCTGCGCTGAACACGTCCTTGTTGGAAGATGGCACGTTCTTTACGCCTGCAATGACGCTTAAACCGGGCGTAAGCACGCTGAAGATCATTGTATCCAACTCCTCCGACTCGATTACGATCGATCGTACGCTGTATTACTTTGATAAGGATCAGCCGTTTGCTTCCTTAAAACTTAAACATGGTGGACAGGAATACAATCTGATCAATAATACACCTACGCTGTCTGCTGATAGTGTAAACGTGGCAGGGCTGGCTGGACAAATTCTTGTTCCATACAGTGACAAGAGCTTCCAAAGTAATGCCAAGTTCACAATCAACAAAGGGACAACTTCGGAACTGGTAGTTGCTGTTACCGCTAACCCGGATGTAACCATCCCAGGCTCTGACGGAGTGACACCAGCTTACCGGCTGGTTACCTTCCAAACTACGGGCACAGATACCATTCCGATTACTGCTGGAAATCAGGAATTTAGACTTACAGTTGACTATGACACATTTACAACGTCTTTAATTAATAAGTACAAGTACTTGTCAGGTGAAACAGTAATCACGGACATGTACTTGCTTCCGGGATTCAAACCTGGCGATTCCGTGAAGAGTACTTCCAAGCTGCCGCTCAGCGGTCAGCAAGTAGAATCAGACAGTTTCTATATTATGGTGAAATCTAATGTGAAGCCTAAGAAGCTGTTACAAGCTTCTTATCTTCCACTCAGCGTCAAAGGTTTAAATCTAGGTTCTCCTGTAGCTGCTGCCGATCTGGATGAGCATGGTACTGAACAAGTGTATCAAGTCACCGGCTTTTCCAATGGCCAACAAAAGGTGCAGTTCCGGTTTGAGGACTCACAGTCCTTCTATAACGCTGATATTTCGTATGTTTCTAAAAACTATATTTATGTAAAGAACATTCAGGACGGCCAGACCTATCCTTTTAATTCCTCCAATCAAAATAGTTTGACCGTGGAGGGGGAATATATCGGCTTTGAGAACATCAACAGTGCTCAAATGCAGGTGAATGGTAAAAATGTAAAAGACATGCAAGGGATCTCAGGCGATTTTAAAGTAGGGGAAGCAGCAGGCGGAGGTGTAGTGAAAACCTTTAAAGTTACTCTCCCGATTACAGCTTCTGGTCCACTTGTATACGGGGAAAACAAACTTGTATTTACAGGTATTTCGCGAGACGGCAATCTTAACGATCGAGTCATTACCAAAGAAATCCGGATCTACATTATTGATGAGAACGTATCAACGCTGAAGCAGTTCCACCCGGCATTGAGTGCAGGCAGACCAACTATCACGGCGAACTCTCTCACCAATGAAGCAGAGCGCAACGCCATTTTGGCTCTTCCAGCGGAATTTGTTTATAAAGATGAAAAATATGTTACGACCCAAAACAGCTACGATTTGGTACTGCGCGGCGGTGGAGCTACCACACTAAACCTGTATAGAGGTTCGGATCTAGTTTTCTCTTCTGCAGGCCAAGGCCAAGAGCAAATGCTTAAAGATGGTGCTTCTGCGTCCACAATCGGCTTCACTTATAACGGTTCTGTAATATATGATTATGTAGGAACACAGACTGACTTCCTGCTCCGCATCCGCGACTTCAAATTTGATGCTCCAGGCAGTCATGTCTACACGCTTGAGTTGATCAATGATACAGGGGCGCGTACGACGCAGCGTCTTGAGGTCCAAAAAGAAGTGCTTCCTTATAATATCCTTTCGCCGGTTGCAACAGTGGGGGACCAGATTGTTGTGAACAAAAACTTCGTTCGCTTCGATATTGAAGCGGAGGGCGCAACCAAGGTTATGATCGACAAGTATGAAGCTACACCGCGTAATGATCTGCCTAACCGCTTTACGTATGATTTTGTCGGCCTGAAGCCGGATAAAGCCACAACAATCAAAATCCAAATCGTACGTAAAGATTCTACACTTAATGATAAGGTCAACGTCTACTATGCGAGTGCGGTACAGATTGATACGCAGTACATGGCCGAAAAGGTGAGCAACAAGTATACAGCCTTTAATAAAGAGTTGACGTTGAGCTTCCCTAAAGGAACAGTAATGAAGGGCTTTACAAGCTCCGGTGCAGCCAAATACTACCCGGATAAGAAACTGCTCTTTGGCATTGCCGATCCTGTCGATGGTGTAGTGGAACGGAAAAATGACTACGGCAATATCATTAATGTCAGCCCTGCTGATGCAAGAACACCGGAAGGCAAATCGCCGCTGGTTATTCCGCAGGAACTGTCGCTGCGCTTCACGTCCACCGCTTCCACGAATAACTTCCAGCGCGTTTCGGATATTTACTGGATTAGCGGCGGTCTAGGCGAAGACGGAACAAAGGGAACTGGCACCTACAAGCCTGCAACCAACGGTCTTGCTCCATATTCTATTGAAGGATATTTCACACAATACAGCCAAACGCGCAAAATTGTTCCATCTCAGCGTGGTAGTCTGACGCTTACATTCAGTAACAGTGTCGTTGATGAAGTGGGATCGACCGTAACAGTGTTCCGTTATACTGATTCCGGTAAGTGGGAAAACATTGGCGGTGAAGTGGACACGAAGAAACATACCGTTACGGTTCCGTTTGATGAGTTTGGTTACTATACAGTAATGAAAATGCGCCGGGGCTACTCGGATATCACTAACCATCCGTGGGCAAGAAATGTGCTGAATGGTTTGTTCTCCAAAGGCATCATGACCAACCTGCGTGCAGATTCGTTTGGTGCGGATGATACGACTACAAGAGGCGAATTTGCCACACTGCTGGTAAAAGGCCTTAACATTCCGCTTTCCTACAATGCAAGTCAGCAGACGTTCTTCGATATCGTTCCAGAGGCTGTATCGACTACTTGGGATTTCAAGCATATCGAGACGGCGGCTAGAGCCGGTATCGTCACAGGACTCAGCGACGGCTTCTTTGGTCCCGACCAGCCGCTCACGCGTGAGCAGGCGGCGGTAATGATTGCAAGGGCGCTGAAACTGAAAATGTCGGCCAATAACGACAAGCTGCTGAGCAGTTTGACTAAATCTTTTGTGGATACAGGAAGCATGGAATACTATTCCCGTCCGGCAATTGAGGCGGTCACCAAGGCTCAAATCATGCAAGGCAGCGCCAGCACGACGGCTGGGCAGAAGAAGCCGGTATACAGCTTCAATCCGAAAGGCAAGCTTACTCGGGCAGAAGCCGGAAAAATCACAGTTGCTCTGCTTCAAAAGAGCACCAAGATTTTCCCGAAAACCTTCAATTAATAGAACTTAAAAATTTAGGGCCGTCCGCAGCCAAAAGCTGTGAGGCGGCTCTTTTGCGGTTAACCGGCACAAAGGATGTACTATAGAGAGAGTTCATTGGAGAAAATGCCAAACTATTTTGGTAAGGCATAGCAAGCTAAACTTACCAAAGACAATAACTTTGTAATCTGCTTCGGTTTACGATACAATATCCTAGAACATACATTTTTTTCTGAAAGGTGAAAGCCATCAATGAAACCGATTTTAGCAAAAGCGCAGCTGGACTATATCAAGGCCAAAAACAAGTTTGAGAATAGAGCAAAAGAAATGGAAAAAGAGATTGCGAATAGAAGAGCTGTCCAGGAGATCACACAGGAGGTCATGGAAGAGCTTGTTCAGGAGACGGGCTTTCATGATGCCTATAATGATTTGGTGCTGGCCGAGAACGCTCTGCTTGAATGGTCCCACTCGACGATTAAGCATGAGAAGAGCTACCGGGAGAACCGCCAGGCTATCGATGCGCTGTATGACAACGTGAATGAGAGCGTGGAGAAGCGTCAAGAGCTGATCCAGCTGTCCATGAAGATCCGCTAATATCATCGTTCTTATGATGGCACCCGTAGAGGTGCCTTTTCTTTTTTCTCAATATTGTAAAAGCTTAGTCACATACAACACACCATTAGCAAATATTGCTTAATGACGATGGACGGTCATCGTGCTATACTCATTTCCGTAGCCGCCCAGCTTTAACAATAGTTTGAAATACATAATTCAAAGAATGCGGCCAAACAGGTCTCCAAAAAAACAAAAAAAGTTTTTTTAGGAAACCGCAACTTTTCAAAACCATCTGCGTTTAAGATGTAGAGTCACTTGGAGCCTGGAATTATTCATAGGTTATGGAAGGTCCAAAAGGCCTGATATATCAAATGGAAAATTTAGCTTTACGTGACTGGAGGCACATTGTATAATACTAAGGTAGAATTAGGAATCTAGTATAATGATGCCTTGAATCTGTTTACCAGTTTCTGTGATACCCGTCACAGACATTATTTATACTTACATTGCTCAACTCGGGAAAGGGGGTGCATCGGCTAATGAGTGACATGAGCTACCCATCTAAAGACAACTCTCAGTTCATGAATGTTCAAGGAGGAGAAAAAAAGGTTATGAAGAAAATTTTGTCCGTAGCTTTATCTACAGCAATGGCATTCTCGATGTTTGCCTCTGTAGCATTCGCTGATACAGCAACAACTCCGCAACAAAAGTTTGACGCTCTGAAAGCTAAGGGCATCCTGAACGGATATCCAGACGGTCAGGCTCATCTTGAGAAAGACCTGACTCGCGGCGAGTTCGCGAAAATCGTAACGAAGCTGTTCAACCTGAGCGAAGTAAGCAACAAACTGTCTTACAAAGACAAAGGTTACAACGCTAAGAACTGGGCAGTTCCTTACATCGAAGCTGTTACTGCAGCTAACCTGATGCAAGGTAAAGATACTGTTAAAGGTATCTTCGACTACAACGGCAAAGTAACCGTTGAAGAGGTGGCAACTGTACTGTTCCGCGCTCTGAAACTGGAAGCTCCTGCTGAAACTAACAACAACGCTTCCGTATGGGCTAAAGGCTATGCGCAAGCAGTTATCAACAAAGGCCTGGTTGCTGCAAGCGTGAACTTCAAAGGTAACGCTACCCGCTCCCTGGTTGTAGAAACTGCCTATGCTGTCGACGGTCTGGACGACGCAGTTGCAATCGCTAGCGCACAAGCAGTAAGCCCGACTAGCGTAGTCGTAACGTTTGCTGACAAAACGCAAACAACCGTTACACTTACTACTCCGCTGGTTGCTGGTGTTGAAACAACGATCAACTTCAAGCACAATGATCATGACTACACAACTAAAGTAACACTGCAAGCGCCGCAGGTAGTTTCCGTAGAAGCTCCTAACGCTAAGCAACTGGTTGTGAAGTTCAACCGTGCTGTTGATCCGGAAACTGTAATCGAAAACGTTGATGGCAACAACACGCTGATCAATGGCCTTGTTGAGATCAACGCGCTGAGCAATGCTCTTCGTGTGAACGCTGACGCTGCGAACGTAGTTCTGGGCGCTGACGGCACGGAAGCTTGGATCACATTCCAAAACAACGAATACCTGAAAGGCCAATACACTGTTATCGTTAACGATGATATCAGAACAACTGGCAACGAAGTGATCCCTGCATTCACTAAACTGGTGAATGTAAATGACACGGTTGCTCCTTCGGTTGTATCTGTAACTTCCGTTGCTAAAACAACGACTAACAAAGTGTACCTGAAACTCAGCGAGCCGGTAAGACTGACTGGTCTGATCGCTTACGTAAACGGATCGGCGTCTACGGTTAGCCGTGATGCATACGCTCCGCTTGACGAAGTAACGCTGACTACAGGCACGCTGAACAGCGGATCGACTTATGACGTATCCATCAGAAACCTGACTGACTTTGCAGGCAACGTGATTACTCCTAATCCGTATGCAACAACTGTAGCAGTCACTTCCGATGTTGCGGCTCCGCAAATCACTAGCCTGACTGCAACTGGCGAGAAGAAAGTCACTGTTGTATTCAACAAAAACATCGACTTCAACTCCCTGGTTAACAACGTACGTCTGCTTGACCCGAACGGCGAAAGTAAAGGTATCTTCCAAGTTAAACGTGGCGCTGATCAAAAGACGTTCATCCTGACTTCGCCGCTTGGTGAAATCCCGAACTCTGGTTCCTTCACAGGCACTATCGTCTTCGGTGCAGGCGTTAAGGACACGATCGGCAACACACTGGGAAGTGCTCTTTCCCAACCGATTACCTTCACTAAGGACACAACTGCTCCGACAGTTACCAGCGCTACTTACAGAGCGGGTACTGGCATTGTAGTTAAGTTCAGCGAAGAAATCGCATATGTAGCTGGAACAACTGCTACGTTGATCAAAGAAAGCAATGGTGTATCGACAAACCTGCCGACACCTCGTGTATCTGACGATCAAAAATCCCTTATCTTCAACGTTGGATCCGTTACAGGAGCTCACACTCTGCGTCTGCCTGCTGGCATCGTAAAAGACCTGAGCGCTGCTGGAAACAAAGTAGCTGCTGTTAACCTTGCAGTCGATGGCGATACAGCATCCTCGGATACTGGCAGACCGCAAGTAGTTGGCGAAGTTACTTATACAGAAGTTGGCAGTGAGTACAGACTTGCTGTTCGAGTAACTGACGACAATGAACTGAACCTGGCTTCCGTTCGCGACGTAAACAGCTACACGCTGGACAACAAAGCTCTGCCGTCCACAGCTTACATCACGATCGCTTCCGGCGAAGGTATCACTAACACTGCAAAAGACAAAACGGCTTGGATCTTCATTCCGAAATCTCACATTGAGAAGTCCAAAGCTTATGAGCTGGCTGTAAGCGGCGTTGTTGATAACTCCAACAACGGAATCGAGCCTACAGTTCGTTCGATCACGCTGAAAGACGGCAAGAAACCGACTCTTGATTCCGCAGTAATCTCTTCTGCTGACAGCAAGACTCTGGTTCTGACATTCAGCGAAGTTGTGAAGAATGTTGACGTTAACGACTTCACATTCACAATCAACAATGCTTCTGTTGCTCCTTCCGCTGTGAGAATCAACACGATTGGCGACGCACGCGAAGCTGACAGATTCTATGTAACATTCCTGAACGCTGACGGTGCAGTTCGCGATCTGAATGCTAATGAAGTTTACCAGCTGTCTGTTAAAGTGAACGCTGCTGACGCAGCTACAGGTAAAACCGATGCTAGCATCGAAGACCTGGCTGGCAACACAGTAACAACTGGCACTAGCTACTCCGTGAAGTAATCTCCGATTACTGAACAAGAAAGGATAGCCTCTTCGGAGGCTATTCTTTTTTTATATCCAGAATGATGCATTTAAGGAGGACAACCATGAAAGCCATTGGAAAAATCACGCTTTCCGTCGCTGCCATCGCTGGTAGCGTATGGGCGGGATCTATTGTCAGCAATACAGCGGAAGGTGCAAATGTGAGCCAGCCTGGCACAGCCGATGATCCGGTTGTTACCAAAAGTTATGTGGATCAGCAAATCCAAAAAGCGCTCGGCGGCGGGGCAGCACCAACCGCAACAGCTAAGCCAACGGCTTCCCCAACTGCTTCACCGGCTTCCAGTCCAGCCCCGTCAGGCAATGAATCCGTCATTGTGGATGTAAAACCGGGACAAACCCTGATTGCTTCAGCTGGAGCTGAATTTATTGTTAGAGCAGGCAAGGCGGTTGTCTACTCGCAAGATGCAAACGGTGTTGCGGATCTTACAGCAGGAGCAGATATTGCAAATGGACAGCCCGCTCCCATGAACCACCTGTTGTCTTTTCCACGGGACGGCCGAGGGATTATGGTTCAGGATGGACAAAAAATGGGTTTGACGGTTATGGTCCGCGGCGGATACACCATAAAGTAAGCAAATAAGTAAGCAAGAAAGTAAGCAAGAAAGTGAGTAAGTTAAGTTAATAAGCTAAGTTAATAAGCCAAGTAAGTAAATGAGCAAATCAGCAAGTAAGCAAGTAAGCAAGTAAGTAAAAAACTCTTTAGATAGCTATAAGTTTGCCCGGTATTACCGCTGTTTATTCTCTTCCTAATATAATGAAGGAAAAGAAATGGGGTTCCTTTTCTCCCTTAACCTGCTGCTCCTTACAATCATTTGTCCGGTTATGCTATGGCGTCCGATCCCATACTAACGGAGCAAAATGAAATCAGTCAGGAGGTGGCCGTGATGGCGAGATCGAATCGAAACCTGGTGCCGGCAAGCCGGACCATGCTGAATCAAATGAAATATGAAATTGCAGCAGAGCTGGGGTTGACCACCGGGACAACGGATTTCAGCACAGAGTTTGCGGGTGAACTGGGTGCAATGGAAGGAGCGATGAGCGCTCCTTATCGTAAGCCAGGCTGGGGACATCTAACTTCACGTGAAAATGGATCAGTCGGCGGAGAAATCACGAAGCGCTTAGTTAGACAGGCTGAGCAATCGGCAATTTTATAACTTCTTCCTATATATAGAGGGCATGTCCATTCAATTGACACCACTGGGTAAATACGTTAATATACCTGATAAGGACAAGCATCAGACCTTTTCCATATGGGGAAGGTTCATTTTTTTGAATATGACTTGTTTCGAGCGGATTTTTTTAGAATTATATCTACTATTCAAAAAGGAGGGTGATCATTCATGTCTGTGAAGGGACGCCATTTGTTTACTTCCGAGTCGGTTACGGAAGGACATCCGGATAAAATCTGTGACCAGATTTCGGACGCGGTACTTGACGCCTTTTTGACGAACGATCCCAATGCACGGGTAGCCTGCGAAGTTTCCGTTGCAACCGGACTGGTGCTGGTTATCGGCGAAATCAGCAGCAGATCGGAATATGTCGATATTCCGGCTATTGTCCGCAATACGGTAAAAGAAATCGGCTACACGCGCGCCAAGTATGGTTTTGATTACAATACATGTGCTGTATTGACCTCTTTGAACGAGCAGTCGGCTGACATTGCTCAAGGGGTAAACGCCGCGCTGGAGCACCGGGATCCTGAGCAGGTTGCTGAAGAGACCGCTAATATCGGAGCCGGTGACCAAGGGTTGATGTTCGGATTTGCCGCAAACGAGACACCTGAACTCATGCCGCTGCCTATCGCGCTGTCGCATCGGATTGCGCGCCGTTTGGCTGAAGTGCGGAAGAACGGCACATTGGAATACCTCCGTCCGGACGGCAAGACGCAAGTCACCATCGAATACCAGGACGACAAGCCGCTGCGTGTCGATACCATTGTCGTTTCCACTCAGCATGCTGAAGGAATCACTTTGGAACAGATCCAGACCGACATCAAAGAACATGTGATTTTACCGGTGGTACCCGGTGAACTGCTGGATGAAGAAACAAAATATTTTATTAATCCTACCGGGCGTTTTGTCATCGGCGGGCCCCAAGGTGATGCGGGTCTGACTGGACGCAAAATTATCGTGGATACTTATGGGGGTTATGCACGCCACGGCGGCGGTGCATTCTCTGGCAAGGACCCGACGAAGGTTGACCGCTCCGCTGCGTATGCCGCTCGTTATGTAGCGAAAAATATTGTGGCAGCAGGTCTTGCCGAGAAATGCGAAATCCAGCTGGCTTACGCCATCGGTGTTGCCAACCCGGTTTCGATCAACGTGGATACTTACGGCACCGGCAAAGTGGATGAAGAAGTCCTGGTAGAACTGGTGCGGAATAACTTTGATCTTCGTCCAGCAGGCATCATTTCGATGCTGGATTTACGGAGACCCATTTACAAGCAAACTGCTGCTTACGGCCACTTTGGCCGCACCGACATTGACCTTCCATGGGAACGCATCGATAAAGCCGAACTGCTAAAAGAACAGGCCGGTATTTAATCCGTTCCTCTTACAAAATGAACTAACCGAACCGTCCGAGCTTAGGCTCGGGCGGTTTTTTGCCGTTATGCTGCTAAAGTTTGGAAGGGTTTTGGCCGACATATACCATATACATACCCGGCTTGGTACGCCAGCAGATGGATGAGATGAGGAAAGCGCTCCTGCCCGATGGCATGAGGGATAGTCCTTGTGCTTTTTGGCATGAACGCGTACTTAGTGTGGCTTGTGAGAGGAGTTCTATTAAATGAAGAAAAGGATTTCATTGTGTGCAGCGATTGCTCTGCTCGCAAATGTCTGGTTTGGTTCTGGCTTGTCTTTTAAAGAATGGAATGGATTGGCGGCCTACGCCGCTTCGGAATTTAGCTTCAGCACGGTTCCTGCTTCCGGCGCGGCAAATGTCGATGTGTCTACCCCTTTGAAACTGAGCTTTGACCGGCAGGTGGCCCCCCAAGCAGGCGAGATTTCGTTTACTGTACAGGGACAAGGAGCCCCGTCTTTGACGATTCCAGTCGGCAGTGCCGGGCTGGTCGGCAGCTCCAACGCCTATGAATTAAAGCTGGCGCAGGGACAGCGGCTCCAGCATAACACCGCTTATACGGTGTCTATCCCCAAGGGCTTGTTTAAAGATAGTGCAGGCTCCGAATCCGCTGCTATTTCTCTGACGATTACTACGGCACCTGAAATCAACCCGGCTTTGCAAATCGCTAAGCTGTCACCTGCTCCGGGCGAACGGGCCGAAGCTTCGCAGCTGGACCAGCTGGTATTAGAACTAAACGGGCAAGTGCAGCAGGGTGGAGGCGCAATTAAACTAGTATCGGCTGCTGATAATTCGGTTGTGCAGCAGTTCAATCTGAATAATACTGATCCTGCGGTTCAGCTTACAGGGGTCAATACCTCGACAAAAGTGAACCTGAAGTTGGCCAGCAAACTCCCCGCCGGAGGCAGTTTTTATGTCCTCATTGAAGCAGGAGCGCTAAAGGATGCGGATAACAAGGTCTTCGCTGGAATATCCGGCGGGGATCAATGGAGTTTCTCGACCAAAGGGGCTGCTGCCGTTCAAGTAACGGAAGCCCCCAAGAATAATACAGGCGGGGTAGCCACCACTACTGGCATCCAGCTGAATTTTGACCGGCCAATGCTGCCCGCAGCCGGGACAATCATTATCTCGCCAGGAAGCCCCGAGGATGGCAGGGCCAAAAGAGTAGATGTCAACTCACCGATTGTAAAAGGCGGAGGAACTTCCACGATCAGCATCAACCCTGCCTCCGCGGCGGATCCGCTGCTAGCGGGAACTGTTTATGCGGTCACGATTCCCAAAGGTGCTTTTTATGATCAGGATGGGAACCGTTTCCCGGCAAATGAGCCGTTCAGCTGGAGCTTTACGACCGCATCGGCGTCCGGCCCGCTTACAGTTGCGGCACTGTCTCCCCAAGACCGCAGTGAGTCGGTGGATCCCGCCAAACCGCTTTCCCTTGTATTTAACCGGGAAGTGAAATATACAGGGGGAGCAGACGGAATAGGCTTATTTAAGAACAGCGGGACCAAAGTGCCGGTATCGGTTCAAACCGGTTCATCGGCCAACGAAATTATTCTTAAACCTACAGCTCCACTCGATTCAGATACGTTATACTATGTGGATATCCCGGGGAATGCATTTGTGGACGCAAAAGATCCGCTGACCGCTTTCGGCGGATTAAGCGGTAAAGCTTCCTGGAGCTTCCGGACAGCCGCTCTGGATAAGACCGCTCCCCAATTGACGGGTGTGCAGCTGGAGAACAACCGGAACATCCGGCTTAAATACGACGAAACACTGAACAGCTCGGTGGGTCTGCTTACCTCAAGTTTTACCGTTACGGTAAATGAGGAGAAGCGGGCGATCGACAGCGTTTCTATTTCAGGCAATAGTGTACTGGTGACGTTAAATACCGGTGTAGCGGTTGGACAAGTCGTCAAAATCTCCTACTCGGGCGGTCTGCGTACGATCAAGGACCCTAGCGGAAATGAGGCGGCTACCTTCTCGGGCAAAGAAGTCGCCAATGGCATCCAATCCGTCCTTCCGGTTCCAAAATACGGAACGGTATCGGGAACAACGTTAACGTTGACCTTTAATGACAATATCAAATCAACGTCGGGTTATGCCTACGACCAGTTTGTTGTCACATCGGACGGATATTCGCTGGGCGTTACGGGCATCGGCTTCGGCGGAAGCACGGTAAACCTGTATCTGAGCAGCGCGCCAGGTAACGGAACGGCTGTCAGAGTGTCCTACTATCCGGGATCTTACCCGCTGCAGGATCCGTATGGGCAGAATATCGCAGGATTTAACGACTTTTTTGTACGGAATACGTACGATACCGTTGCTCCGGTCCTCAATACGGCAAGCGGCAGCGGCAACAAAATCATTTTGACTTACAATGAAGGAATGGCCACAACCAGCCTTCCGCTGAAAAGCCAATTCTCCGTTCTAGTTGGAGGCAGCCCCAACTACGTAACGGATGTCAATGTATCCGGCAGTCAAGTTATTCTTACGCTGCAAAGCAATCTGTCCGGTAATCAAAATGTTACGGTATCTTATGTGCCCGGAAGCGCGGGTCTCAGCGATTTGAACGGGAACCGGGCGGGCTATTTGGATCTTCAGCCGGTGGAAGTCTCTGGTGTAGCCGCAGTCCAGGGTCTGCAAAGCGCTTCAGTCTACGGCAGTGAACTCACGCTTGTATTTGCACGCTCCATGCAGACCGCCACACCGCTGTCGGTGTCCCAGTTTGCTGTCCGTGCGGACGGTACGGCAATTGGCGTAAAAGCTGTGTCTCTCACGGGAGATACACTTAAGCTTACACTTTCTACCGCAGTAAAACCGGATCAAAAAGTGGACCTTTCTTATATGGCGGACTCCGCTCCGCTCAAAGATGCCACCGGAACGGCGCTGCCGTCCTTCAGCATGATTACCGTGCAAAATGTAACAGGAACGACCGGCACAGGCACCAGTACAGCGGCGGGGCGTCCTTCTTATCTGGGCACCTTAGCTCAGGAAGAGTTCGGTAAAATGTATGGGCTGCTGCAGACCGGTTCGGCTACGGCGGCTGAGGACCGTTCCATGTACAGCTCTTCGATTAAACGTTATGTGCTGAACGCGGAGCATCTCAAGGCTAGTTATGCCTATCTGCACGGTCAAGGAACGTCGGCGCTTGCTTTTGAAGTGCCGTCGACGGAACGGGCCGCTTATGTGGTTGTTCCCTACAAACCGTTGTCCGAGGCTTATGCGCGCAACGCTGCAACGGAATTTGCCGTACGGTTTGGCGATAAGCTCTACAGCCTGCCGGTGCAAAAAATTGACCTCAGCTCCTTTGTCCCAACGCTTGGAGGAGGCGAATATTCGCTGATCTTCCGGATTGAGGCACCTCCGACGGGAACGTACACTCCGCTGGAACAGAAACTAGCACAGCAGGGGATGCAGTTCGCCACGGAGTTAACGGATTACCGTTTATCAGCTATGGCAGGAGAAAATTACACAACGGTCATGGAGGTCAAGGCACCGACGGAACTGAGAATCCGGACGAACAAAACGCTGAACAATGATCAGACTGCGGCGGCCAGACTGGATGCGCTGTATTCCGATGCAGCCTATCTTCCGACCTCGATCACCAAACAGGGGAATTATAACCTGATCAAAGCCCGGATGCAGGGCAATCAGGTGGCGGCAGCACTCACAACAAACCGCAGCTTCAGCGATACAGCGGGGCATTGGGGACAGCCGATCATCAGCAAGCTGGCCTCTAAAAATATTATCGACAGCAGCTACGGATCCCAGTTCAAGCCGAATCAGAAAATTACGCGCAGTGAGTTCGCAGTAATGCTGGCCCGGGGTTTGGGATTGGCTGGAAGCCGCGAGAACGCACAGCGTTTCCGCGACGTGACGCCATCCACCCAAACGGGCGATTACATCGGTGCGGCGGCCAAAGCCGGCATTATCACCGGAAACACCGATGCCACCTTCCGCCCGAACGATCCGATTACCCGGGAACAAATGGCGATTATGATGGTGCGTACGCTGGATTATGTCGAGCAGCCGATAACACTGAACGCCTTTGCGGATGCGGTTTTGTCCAAGTTTAAAGACAAAGCTAAAATCCAGAACCCGGATATTGTAGCCAAAGCGACGCAGGCGGGCATCATCCAAGGCGTTCCGCTGAACAAATTCCTCCCGCAGGGCAATGCGACACGGGCGGAAGGGGCTGCAATGCTGCAGCGCATGCTGGAGAAAGCAGGTTATTTGTAATCCCCGCGGGGCGACAGCCAGCTCCTCTGCACGCTTCAGTTGGGCCGATATAGCAACGGAAACAGGCGTCTGGTACAAACCGGGCGTCTGTTTATTTTGTGATGTTCTTGTTCGGTGATGTATACGCTTATCTGCTCGCTCATCTATCCGGCTGGTCGATTTCGGTTCAATTTCTTAAATATTCGTAACTTTTTCGGCTTATTTTAGTCTATTAATGGTGTACCGGGAAAATAGACGAAAAGCCCGGAGTCTGGTAGACGGATGCTGTATGATGCAAAACTAGAGATGGGAGAGTTATGCTGCAATGAAAAGAAAGAATATCCGTACGTTGAATAAGAGAGAGCGTCAGATGGGGCGGCAAAAGGCTGCCCGGAAGTGGGTTGCTGTATCGCTGGCCGGGGTAATCTGGTTTATGCCTGTCGCAGGCGAATGGACAAGCGGTTGGCCCCTTGGAGCAAGGAGCTCTATCGCGGAGGCGGCGACCGCCTCGGTCAGCGTGAACAAACTGGGCGAAGAAGTAATCACTTCCGGCGCAATCATGATGAAATATAAATATTCCTCTTCCCGCTCCACCGGCAAAGCTTCTGGGCTGGCGGACGTCATCCGGGTTGATCTGAACAACCCTTATGTATCCGTGGATGTGATGACGGGAAAAGGAGGCAAGCTGACCACCCGCCAAAGTACTGGCGGCATGGCCAAGGAAAACGGGGCGGTAGCCGCGGTGAACGGGGATTATTTTAACACAGGGGCGGAAGGTGCTCCGATTGGCGGACAAGTAACCGCAGGCACGCTGGTTTCTACGCCTTCGCAGCTGGAAGGGCTGTATGCCTTTACCTTGACCAAAGACCGTAAGCCGATGATCGATGAATATTCATTTGAAGGCAAGGTTATGTCGGAGGACGGAGCGGAATTCCCGCTGGCCGGCATCAATAAAGCTGCGTATAATCCCGAGGGGGCCAGCTCCAACTATAGTCATTCCAATGCCTTATATATATACACCGATGCGTGGGCAGCCAAAGAACGGCCCAAAAACAGCAACACCACGCCAACGGAAGCTCTAGTGGAAAATGGAGTTGTAACTAAAGTCTCGGAAGGCACGGCGCTGCCGATCACCGTTCCGAAGGGAGCGTATATTTTGCGTGCCCATGGCAAGGCATCCCAGTATATCACCGAACATTTGGCTGTGGGACAGAAGGTGTCAACGGCTTATGCACTCCGTTCCAAAACGAACCAGCAGACGGTTGATCCGGCCACGCTGCAGACGATGATCGGCGGACATACCATTCTGGTCAGCAGCGGCAAGGCGACCTCGTTTTCCCGTTCAACCAGCAGCATTGGAGGTTCCCGGGCCCGGACAGCGCTTGGTTATTCCCAGGACGGGCGTTATGTGTACATCATTGCAGTTGAGAAAAACAATGACAGCGACGGGATGACGCTGTCGGAGCTGCAGTCTTTTATGACCAAAATTGGAGTCTGGAAAGGACTCAACCTGGACGGGGGCGGCTCAACGACGATGGTGGACCGGCCGCTTGGCGAAACCTCCACCCAGCTGACCTTCAAAACCGAATACGGCACGGAGCAGCGCAGCGTTGTAAACGGGCTGGGTGTCTATACGAGTGCGCCTAAAGGCGACGTGAAGGGGATTAAAATTAGCGGAGATTCCTACCTGCTGATTGGCCAAAAAGCTTCGTATTCGCTAAAAGCTTACGATACGTATTATAACCCGATCGAAATGAACGCAGGGAACACCACCTGGAAATCAAGCAATGGCAACGTTGCGGTCAGCGGCGGTGAAATTACGGCCGTAAAACCGGGGAAATCCACTTTGACGGCAGTTAGCGGCGCAGCCAGCGCCAAGACGGAGGTTACTGTCCTCGGCGGGGATGATTTAACCTCTCTGAAGGTGGGAACCAGCAATGGAGCGCTTATTGCGGGAACCTCCTTATCCGTGCCAGTTACGGCGGTTACACGAAACGGAGATAACGTCACGGTTCCGGACAGCGCGCTAAAATGGGAGTTTTACGGCTTCAGAGGCAGCGTGGCAGGCGGTACGCTGAAAGTGGATTCTGTAAATGAAGGAGTTACCACAGGATATGCCATCGCCCGGTACAACGGCTTTAGCACGGCGATTGTGCTCTCCAAGGCGGCAGCCAGCTCGTGGGAGAACTTTGAAAATGTAAATTATCCGATTGCTTTTACAACCAATGCATCCGGTGTAACCGGCACCGCACAAATTGCCCAGGGCAGCGGCGAGCAGACCTCCAAAGTGCTGTCTCTTTCCTATGATATGACGGCAGGAACCGGCAAAATGTATGCTTACGCTCAATTAAACGGTACAACTGGAAAAACGATTCCCGCAGCCGCCACCAGCATGACGCTGGATGTCATGGGCGATAAAAGCCTGAACTGGCTCCGTGCGGAGCTTGTCGACAATGCCGGCAAAACCGTCTATGTAGATTTGGCCAAGGTCATCGACTGGACCGGATGGAAGAAACTGAGCATCGACCTGAGCGGACAAAATATCGCCTTCCCCGCTAAAATGAAACGGCTGTATGTGGTCAACGTGGAAGAGGGGCAGGATGAGCGGGCGAAAACAGGAACCGTCGCTTTTGACAACATTTCGTTCGTAATGCCTTCCCTCTCCAGTGATGCCGGCCTGCCGGAAGGCAAAGCGCTGATGGCGATCGGGCAAAAATCCATTTCGGTGAATGGTACTAAAAAATCGATTGAAGTTGCTCCAATTATGCGTGACAGCAGCACTTATGTGCCGATCCGTTATGTGCTCGACGCATTTGGCGGGCAGGCGTTCTGGGACCCGGCAACAAAGCATATTCTAGTGCTGCGCGGCTCCAAAGTGCTTGATTTGACGCTTGGTCAAAAAGAATTTGTGCTGAATGGAAAACGGCAGTCTGCCGAAGTTGCGCCTTTACTCATTAGCGGTAGGACTTTAGTCCCGCTTAGATTGGTGTCGGAACAGCTCGGATTAAAGGTAAATTGGGAACAAAACACGAAGACCGTAACGATTGAGTCGTGATATGTTAATATAATAAAGATAGATATTTGAAAGAAATGGGGCCAATCGTCCGTGGAATATCAAGCAGATGCCATTGACCGCGTCATCAAGAACACCATAGATGTCATGGAGAGCAGCAAGTATCAAATCTTCGAAATTTTGGAGGCTGCGCGTGATGAGCTTGTTGCGTTGACCAAAGAGCTGGAGCGCGTCATGGATGAAACGGACGAAACCTTGCAAAAGGTGGACAAACTGGAGGTGCAGTATCACCGCTCCAGAATTCGGCTGACCGAGGTAAGCCGGGATTTCGTGCGCTACACGGAGCGGGATATTCGCATTGCCTATGAAAAAGCAACCGAGCTGCAGCTCGAACTGATGATGGCCCGGGAAAGGGAAGCTTACCTGCGGAGCCGCCGGGACGAGCTGCAGAAACGGGTGCGTAAGGTCGAGAGCTCGGTTGAACGCGCCGAGTCGATCGGATCGCAGATGAGCGTGGTCCTGGAATACTTGTCAGGGGAACTGGGACAGGTGACCCGGATTGTGGAGTCCGCGAAGAACCGGCAGATCATTGGACTTAAGATTATTTTGGCGCAGGAGGAAGAACGAAAGCGTATTGCCCGGGAAATCCATGACGGTCCTGCTCAAATGCTGGCGAATCTAGTCCTAAGGACGGAAATTGTAGAAAGAATGCTGGTAAAGCAGGAATTTGGACTGGTGCAGCACGAAGTAGTAGACTTAAAAGGACAGGTGCGTTCTAGCCTGGAAGAGATGCGGAAGGTCATTTTTAACTTGCGTCCGATGGCGCTCGACGATTTGGGACTCATTCCGACACTGCGAAAATACGTGCACGATTATGAGGAGAAGACAAAAATCCGCACCGTGTTCGAAACCAAAGGCAAGGAGCACCGGCTTTCATCCGCCATGGAAGCAGCCGTGTACCGGCTTGTCCAAGAAGCGCTGACTAATGTAGCCAAGCATGCGTTCGCGAGTTATGTCATCGTTGAAATTACGTATCAGGCGCAGCTGATCAAAATTGTGGTCAACGATAACGGACGCGGCTTCAACGTCGAAAAAATGCGGCGGGAGCAGAACAGCCGGGAAAGCTTTGGCCTGGTAGGCATGAAAGAACGCGTGGAGCTGCTCGAGGGGAGAATGGAAATCGAGTCGGCGGAGAATCAAGGCACCAAAATCATAATACACATACCAACAAACGTGGAGAAAGGAAAGGAGTAGTGTGATGGAGAACCAGAACCAAATCAAGGCGCCCATCAAGGTGCTTCTCGCGGACGATCACCAGTTGTTCCGGGAAGGGCTGAAACGCATTTTAAACATGGAGGAAGATATCGAGGTTATCGGCGAATGCGGTGACGGCATTCAAGTGCTGGAGTTCTGCAACACGAACAAACCTGATATTGTCCTGATGGATATTAATATGCCCGTGGAGAACGGGGTGGAAGCCACTGAGAAGCTGCGTGAGCTGTTTCCCGATGTGAAAGTCATTATTTTGTCGATTCATGATGATGAGAGTTACGTATTCGAGACGCTGCGCAAAGGAGCTAACGGCTACCTGCTGAAGGATATGGAGGCGGAGTCGCTGATTAATGCGATTCGTTCCGTGTATGAAGGTCATGCTTTTATTCATCCTAAGGTAACCGGCAAACTCATCAACCAGCTGCGCAGAATGACTTACCTGAACGAAACGGGAGCGATGGCCGAAACGGGCGTCAAAGAAGCCGGCGTCAAGTTCGTTGCAGGAGACAACAACCCGCTAACGCGCCGGGAAGCTGAAGTGCTGCGTCTGATGGCTGAAGGCAAGAGTAATAAGATGATTGGCGAATACCTTTTTATCAGCGAAAAAACGGTGAAAAACCACGTCAGCAGCATCCTGCAGAAAATGGAAGTGGACGACCGCACGCAGGCGGTTATTAATTCGATCAAATACGGTTGGGTTACGCTGTAATCACATGCGGGCCGCCGAAGGACGGACAGATATACTTACATAACTTACGAGGCGGCCTTTGTGCCGCCTTTGTCTTTTGAAGAAGGCAGTGCAGACTCCTCTATTTTTATAAAACGCTAAAACATCGTTTCACAAAAGCTCCGAAAATACAGCAACCGGAAATCCCAAATTTGCTGCAGTGACGGTCCCGCTTTAACTGTCCTTCGTAAGATCATTCTATATATTGAGTAAAGCTCAGAGTCGTACACAAAAATCCGCTTGGTCCTTGCCGTCTTTCTTTGGCCAAGCAGGACATCCGCCCGGATATGGGGCGCACCGACTAGCTTATACCGGCATATAGTGACGGTATAAGAGGAGGTGCATCTCCATGGCAGCCCAGTTGATCTGGATCGTGTTGATCTACGCTTCGGCAGCGTTTGGGGTTCATGCGCTGCATGCGTGGGCCAGGCGAAAACCAAGCTCGGAGCGCGGCGGCTGGACGCATATCGTTGTGATTACGCGCAATCATGAATCCGTTGTCGAAGGCGTCGTCCGGTCGCTGGCGCTGCATGCCTGCCTCACCGGCAAAGCGCTTCGTGTGACCCTGATGGATGACGGCTCGACGGACCAAACCCAAAGTATCGCCGCTTTGGCGGGCAGGAATGCCTGCGGGCTGGATTTCCGGTTCGGTACGCATGCAGGTGTGGAGCTTTCCGGCGCTGCCGGAAGCGGATATATCATGGATCTGCGGCAGTACGGTACGGATGCCCCGCAGCACTGCATGCGGTTTCCAGGGCAGAAGAACAGATAGAGCCAGCGCGGTATAAGGGCAGAAGGGCGAATGAGAACTAGTGCGGCATAAGTAAGGGTGGCGTAGAGGGGCTTAACTTGTTAAAGGATAGGCTTGGCTGGTAAAAAGCGGAAAACAGAGGTAAGATGGAAGAGCGGGTGAAACCTGCAGGGTGTGGTAAATAATGCTATACATTGGTGGATAACTGGTGAAGCCACTAGAGCCGGTAGGAAATCGAATAGAAGGATCAGTGTGAAGAACGCACTTCCCAAATGAGGGGGAGTGTGTTTTTTTGTTTTTTGACTATGTAGACGGAAAGGAGCATGCATATGCGTGTAACGGTGTATGCAGTTTATGAGTTGAGCCGATGGGACGTTTATTTGGCTTTGGATGGAGAGGCGGGTAAAGGGTGGCTAGGTGAGACGGCGGATTATAATGATTGGCGGTCTGGTGCAAGTGGGTGGGTTGTGCTCTGCCGTTCCATGCCGCTAGGTTGGGCGGTTAGGCTTAGAGATTATGGCGTACGGCCGACGAAGGAGGCGGTTGGTTGGGGACCAGAAAAATGGGGAGCGTATATTCGGCACGTTTTAAGACGGGAACTGGCGGCTGAGCGCAAGCTGAGGATGGTATCCGTCCGGCCGGAAATCGCGCACCTTGATGTGTGCCATCCTAAATGGCCGGAGGCGGAGGTGGAGGTGGAGCGGTTTGGGTTTGCGGGGGAGGGGAGGGAGAGGGAAAACTTTACGTCTGAGGGTCCTCTTCCTACGTTTTGGGGTGGAGAAGCGGAGGGGATAAACCAAAAAAAAGATCGAGGCGATAGCCGGGAGCCGGACAAGCTGCTTGCTGAGGCAGCTGCGCTGGCTGAAGTGCTGAGTGGGCGGTCGCTGCTGGAGCATGAAGTGGAGAGCTTGCTGGAAGAACGGCTTCCGGCGCTGGCCGGATGCTGGACGCACGCAGCAGAGCTCGCCTGTATGCGCGGATGGCTGACGCTGGAGGCGGCGGTGAGTGAAACCACCGCTGCTAGGGCCAGTCAGCCGGCGCGCCCGGCGGCGCCGGAGGGCGCAGCCCCGGTGCCCATGCGCTTTCTGCGGCGCGTCTTCGCCCGCGCCGCGGCTCCGCGCTGCCTGCGCTGCGGCAGCGCCGCCACCGCCCGCACGCCCTGCGCGGCGTGCGGCCTCCTGGGCTGCGCCTACTGCGAGGCCTGCCTCGCACTCGGGCGCAGCCGCTCCTGCGCGCTGCTGCTGCGCGGCGCAGCGCGTCCCGGGCCGGCCGTGCGGCACGCGGCCGGCGTCCCCGCCACCGCCGATGCGGTGCGGCGGTGGGGGCTGAGCGCGGCGCAGGGCGCAGCCGCAGGCGCCGCGCTCAGCTTTTTGGCGGAGCGCCTGGACAGCTCCGCCCCAGGGGCCCCAGAGCGGTTCCTGCTCTGGGCCGTAACGGGAGCGGGAAAAACCGAAATGATTTTCCCGCTCCTCGAAGCGGCGCTCGCCCGAGGCGGGCGGGCGCTCGTAGCCACGCCGCGGCGCGACGTCGTGCTGGAGCTGGCGCCCCGGCTTGCGCGGGCGTTCCCGGACGAGCGCATTGCCGTCCTGTACGGCGGCAGCCCGGACCGCTGGGCGGCCGGCCGGATCACGCTGGCAACAACGCATCAGCTGATGCGGTTTTGGCATGCTTTTGATCTAGTCATAATTGATGAACTCGATGCGTATCCCTATCACAATGATCCCATGCTTGCCTACGCGGCAGAGCAGTGCCGGCGCCCTGACGGCGCATTTGTGTTTTTGTCGGCTACGCCGCCGAAGCCACTCCAGCAGGCGGCTGACAGGGGCAGGCTGGCTCATGCCCGGGTTCCCGTCCGTTATCACGGATACCCGCTTCCGGTACCGGTACGGATTACGGCTGAGCCTGTAGCGGCAGCACTGAAACGCGGTCAGCTCGCGTCCGCATTAGTGAAGACCCTGCGTGCGTCGTTGGAGCGGGGCGCCCAAGTGTTTGTATTCGTAACTCGAATTTATCAAATAGGCCCGCTGCTTGCCCTGCTTCGCCGGACACTGCCTGGAGTGCCTATGGACGGTACTTCCTCACAGGACTCCAGGCGGGCGGAGAAGGTAATGGCGTTCCGCCGGCGCCAGCTTGCGCTGCTGGTCACGACCACAATTTTGGAGCGGGGGGTTACCGTGCCTAAAAGCGACGTGATCATTCTCGATGCCGACGACCGCCTGTTTGATGAGGCTTCATTGGTGCAGATGGCCGGGCGGGCGGGACGGTCCAAGGAGGACCCGTCTGGACGCGTACGCTTTGTTTCACCGAATTGGACCCGCGCGCAGCGGGGGGCCATCGCCGAAATTCGGACAATGAACCGGATTGGCCGCCAAAAAGGTTATCTTCCCGCGAAAGGACAAACGCATGACTCAAAATAAGTTCACCCAACTTCTCAGCCGGCTGCTTACCCCGCCTGCCACAGCTTGTCTGACCTGCGGCCGGACCAGCCGATCGGAGTCGCCTTATGCCGGTGTGTGCCGTTCCTGTGCCGGTGCGATTCCTTGGATCCGGAATCCCCGCTGCATCATTTGCGGCCGGCATGTCGGCTGTCCCGACTGTTGCCGGAACGGAGCGGAACCGGAGCAAGCTCTTTTTCGCAATCGGAGCGCCGTAGCTTACAGTGACGAAATGAGGACATGGTTGGCACAATTTAAATATAGGGGCGATGAACGCTATGCTCCTGTTCTGGCGGCCATGATGAGGCCAGCCTACCGGCTGCTTCAGGAGGAGATGGGGCGATTGATGGAAGGAGCAGGACGTGATGGGTTTAATGGAACGAGGACAAGAGATGGCGGTCTCAAATGGAAAGCCGACGCCCTTGTTCCAGTTCCGGTCAGTGCCGCGCGGCTTGCGGAACGGGGATTCAACCAGGCGCAGAAGCTGGCGGAGACTTTGAGCAGCCGGGAGGGTATCCCGCTTTTGCCGCTGCTGAAGCGCACCCACCATACGGACAAGCAGAGCTTCAAGACCCGGGCGGAACGGATGAGCAATATGAAGGATGCTTTTTGCCTGGAACAACAGGCTGATGTGATACTGCTGCGCTTACTGGCAGCAAAAATACCCGCGTCCGCTTCCCCCGTCCAGATTGTCATTGTTGACGACATTTACACAACAGGCAGCACGCTTCGGGCATGCGCCAGAGTGATCCGGGCGGGAGCGGAGCGGGCGGGAGTTCCGGTTCAGGTGACGAGTGTTACATGGGCCAGGTCGTAAGTTTGAGCGGAGAGCGGCTGAGGTGGATCAGGCTTGTGCCTGTGCCTGTGCAAGCGGCATCCAGTCTGCACCAGTCCATCAATCCGCTTCAATCTGTCACATCTGCTTTGGAGGCATGAATCATCATGAGTGCAACGGAAACGGCCAAAACGATCCCGCTGGACAGCAGGCTTTTCGACACGGAGTAGGTATTCGCCATATAAGGAGCTGCAACAGCCTGGAACGGCGAGTACACAAAATACGGACTGTGCGAAAGGCCTAACATGATATTCGAGAGCATAACCGGTAGAGACAGCAGGATTGGAATCAAGAAGGAACGAGCCACCTGGGAAACCCATAGAAGTAGCGCACACAGCGCCATTTGCCCGAAAGCGGAAACGGCGAACTTCACGAGCTCTTCACGGAGTATCCCGGCCGGCATCAACTGCTGCTTATAAATGGCGCTTGCTGCGTAAGTAGCGGTAAATTCCAACAGGAAACTCGCAGTAACGATAAGGAAAGCGAACCCTGTTTTTACCAGTAAAATGGAGTGACGCGAGGCAGGGTAGGTATACAGAACCGACGCCGTATGGTCCATGAACTCCCGTGCGCCGATTTGAACGGACAGCGCAGCCGCCCAGACCACCGCGAGAAACGCGATATAAATCAGACTGTTGTTTGCTAAATAGTCCGCCCAGGACATTGTCCCGCCTTCCCCGGTTCGCAGGATCAGAAACAGTACGGGTCCGAATATGGAGACTGCCGGAAGAGCCCAATAAAGCGGCGACCTGCGGAACTTCAGCCATTCGCAATACAGCATTTATCTCCCCTCCTTATTTTCTGTGACCCGGATAAAATAGTCCTCCAGCGTGTCGGTACGAAGCGTTGACTCTTTGACTTCCACGCCGCTCTCAACAAGAATACGGTTGATTCTTCCGCTTGGCAGCGTGGTATCGTACACCCGGATGACGCCGCGTTCCCAGACCTTGAACTGCTGAGTTGCCAGTTCCTGTTCCAAAACAACGGAGGCCTTGTTATCGTCGTCAACCTTCAGTTCCAGATAATGGCGATTTTTGCTCTGTATTTCATCCGCATCCAGCTGCTCAATGAGTCTGCCCCGGTGCATGATGCCGATCCGGTTGGCCATCAGTTCGATTTCCCCGAGGATATGACTGGATACGAGGATGGTCATTTCCCGTTTGCGCTGAAGATCCATGATCATCTCGCGTGTCTCCTTGATTCCTACAGGATCGAGGCCGTTGATCGGCTCGTCCAGAAGGAGAACATCCGGGCGATGCATAAGGGACCGGGCGATTCCCAACCGCTGGCGCATACCCAGCGAGAGCTGGCCGGCTTTTTTGCCCGCGGCGGCTTCCAGGCCGACCAGCTTTAGATACTCTTGAACCGACTCTTTTTCAGGAATCCCGTGCATTCGGCGGTGAAGCTCCAGATTCTCGGCTGCAGTAAGCTGCGGATAACAGCCAGGCGTTTCAATAATGGAGCCGATCCTGCCCAGCAGCAGCCGGTTCAAAGGTTGGCCGAACCATCGGATTTGTCCAGAGGTAGGCTTGACCAACCCAAGAAGCATGCGCAAAGTCGTCGTCTTTCCCGCCCCGTTTTGCCCAAGTAATCCGTAAATATCGCCGGACCGCACAGTCAGATGAAGATTATCCACCACCGTGTGCTTTTTGTACTGTTTTGTTAATACCTCTGTTTGTAACAGCATTTCGAGTTACCGCTCCTGTTCTGCTTGGATTTGATATGGATAAGATACGGCAATCCTCTTACGCTGTATTTACGAATTTCTTACGTTTTGTTTAACTGCCGCGGACTGCGGCACTGAAGCGGAGGGGAGAGACAAAATAAAAGAGGTCCGCCTGCCCGGGTCGGATACAGCGGACAGACTGCCGCCCATCTGTTCCGCGAGATGCCTGGCTATCGTCAAGCCGAGTCCGCTGCCGGATTGCCGCGGGGAACGGGCGGGCTCCATTCTGTACATCCGCTCAAAAATTTTCCCCAGCTCAGACGAGGGAATACCCGGACCGTTATCCCAGACCTCCAGCTGGATCCTATCGCCTTTTTTGCCCAGGGACACACCGATTTCGCCTCCTGAATAGCCGTATTTCAGACTATTGGACAGCAGATTGCCCAGAATCCGTTCTATGGCGACCGGGTCACCTTGAGCATACAGCTTATGTTCAGGATAAAGGCTGATCACAGGAGTGATCGACAAACGCTGAAATTCAGGGTATAACCCCAGCGCCGTCTCTGTAATCAGTTTATTCATTTCAACCGGTATGGAAGTAAGTTCGGTATCCCCCGCTTCCAGTTTGGAGAGCTGAAAAAAAGATTCCAGCAGCTTGTACACCGAATCCGCTTTTTGTTTGGCAATTAAGAGGAATTCACGCCGGTCAGCTTCCGTCAGGCGCTCATCGGCAAGAAGGGCTTCGAGATATCCGAGAACGGAAGTTAGCGGGGTTCTCAGATCGTGGGATATATTAGACACAAGCCGCTTGTGCAGGTTCTCTGCTTCACGGGTTCTCGACTCCGCCTCCTGAAGCCGATCCAACACAAGATTGATTGACGCGGCCAGCCCGGCCAGCCCTTCATCGGTCGTTCGCAGCGTCAGCCTGAAGTTGGGAGACGATCGGGGCAAGGTATCAAAGCCGATTCTGTCCAGGAGACTTATCCGCATTTGCCGGAGCTCCTTTTTTAAACGAATCAATCGTAGGCCAGCCGCTCCAGCCAGGGCCGCCAGCAGAATACAAACGATCCAGAGGCTCATTCTTCCCCCCATTTGTAGCCCATCCCCCATACGGTTATAATGCGTTTTGGATTTCCGGGGTCTTCCTCCAGCTTCGCCCGCAACCTGCGAATGTGCACGGAAACCGTGTTCTCTCCGCCCTCGTAGCTCTCTCCCCAAATGCGTTCGTACAGGTTGTCCCTGGTAAATACTTTACGGGGATGTGAGGCAAGCAACTCCACAATTTTAAATTCTTTTGCTGTTAAAGGAAGGCGCTGACCGGCACGGGTTACGGTGCAGGCATCAGGATCGATAACGACATCTCCGGAGACGATGGCGGAAGTTGTTTCCCGCTGCACACGGCTATACCCCTCTTCTGTATATTCCACATAACGGCGCAGCAAGGCTTTGGCCCGGGCGGTCAACTCAAATATACTAAATGGCTTTGCGAGATAGTCGTCAGCTCCACTGCCAAGACCGATAATTTTGTCGGCTTCACTATCTTTGGCCGTCAGGATGAGCACGGGAACACGGCTTACGGAGCGAATCCGGCGCAGCACCTCCAGTCCGCTCAGCTCCGGCAGCATCAGGTCAAGCACAACCAGCTGAAACGGCCCTTGGGCTTCAAAGCTTGCGAGAGCGCTTTTACCATCGCCTGCAATTATGCATTGCAGTCCTTCTTGGGTCAGGTATCTGTCGACCAACCGGCCGATTTGTTCATCATCTTCCACAATTAAAACACGGTTCACTTCTCCATACGCCTCCTGGTTAAATCTGTATAAGGAATCCTCTTTCCTTCCACCTTAGCCTATAACATAAAAATCGTAAACAACCGATAGGAATAATAGACGAACACCTTATAATCATGTAATCTAGAAGCATAAAACGTGCAATTCGAGGCTATTTTAGAGAGAAAGGGGCGCCTTCCCGAATTATGAATCTCGATAACTGTCCAAGATGCGGGCGGCTGTATGTACGGGGGCTTGTGGAGCTCTGCCAGCCTTGCATGAAAGAACTAGAAGCCCAATATGAGATCTGCGTCAAATATTTGCGCGAGAACCGGCAGGCCAACATTCAGGAGCTGTCCGACGCCACGGACATTCCGATTAAGGAGATCACCCGCTTTATTCGGGAGGGCCGTATTTCCATTGCCAATGCGCCGAATATGATGTACCCTTGCGAGGTATGCGGAACCCTGATCCGGGAAGGGCATATGTGCGACAGCTGCCGCTCCAGATTGACCAAAGATCTGATGAGCGCGTCCAAGGAAACCGCTGTCGGAGACGCCTCCAGACAGCCGGGCCAAGGGGCCTACCGGGCCATCGATAAACTGCGTGGAGATTAATCCCATCAAAAAAAACCGTTTCCAGCTATAAATAATGTTTCAATACGCACCGATAAACTTAGTAATGATTATCGGTGTTTTTATTTAATCAGGAAGGTGGAAGGTATGAAAATAAACGAGACCGGACGAATCGGCGCGATTAACCCGTATAACCGGAACGCGGAAACCCAGCGTTTGGAACAGACGAAGAAGAGCGCACGCAAGGACGAGGTATCTTTTTCTGCCGAAGCAATGAATCTGCTCAAAGCCCAAGCGGCCGAAGGCAAAGTCGATACCGAACGCGCCAGCCGGATTCAAAGCCTGAAGCAGCAGGTTGCCGCAGGCACGTATAATGTGGACGCCTCCGTACTCGCCGAGAAACTTGCCCCTTACTTCAGACAGCTCCCCGAAAACTAGGTGATCCAATCCATGGCAATCTCAACATTGATCGAACTGCTGGAGCGGCTGGACGAAGTCCATCTGCAAATGCTGGACCTGGCCGCTTCCAAGAAACAAGCAATTATGGACAACAAGGTTGAAGAACTCATCGAAATCATGAACAGGGAATCAAAGTATGTGAAACTGATCGGACAGCTAGAAGAACAGCGGGCCGAGGCAGCTCATGCACTGCTGCAGCAGGTGGGAATCCGTTCGCCGCTGAATCTGAATCTGACCGAGCTGTCGAGGCTGGTGTTTGATCCGGAAGAGAAGCAGCTGCTGCTCGGTATGCAGCAGAAGCTGTCGGAAACGCTGACCAAGCTGAAGCAGGCGAATGAGTTGAATCAGAAACTGATTGAGCAATCGCTCCTTTTTATAGATTATTCTCTGGATCTGCTGGTTGGCCGGCCGAATCAGGACATCACGTATCATCATCCGTCCGACCGGAGCAATCATAACGGAACATCAGGGCTGTTTGACGCCAGGGGGTGACCCCTGTGCCGAATTTATGTTGCATTCAGGCAAAAGTGTTGGTCTTCTTGCATGCCGCGGGGGAACTCTTGAATCTGGAGAGCAGCGGCGCAGGAGGGCGGGTTCTGCACGAGCACAGCGGACAAACCTGAATGCTTTTATGTCAGTAACGGTGTATACCGAAGGGAGAGCAAGCTAGATGACATCGACATTTCATTCGATCGAGACGGCCCGGCGCAGTCTGTTCACGCAGACGACGGCGCTCGCAACGACAGGACACAACATTTCCAACGCGAATACCGAAGGTTACACGCGGCAGCGGGTGCGGATGACGGCTTCTCTTCCGATTGAACCGTACGGCCTGAACCATTCGACTGTTCCCGGCCAGCTTGGTACAGGTGTGGAGTTCACGTCCATCGACCGGATCCGAGAGCAGTTCCTCGACGATCAATACCGAGGCGAGAACGCCGGCTTCGGCAACTGGAATATCCAGTCCGACACGCTGGACAAGCTGGAGGCTATCGTCAACGAACCGTCTACGACAGGCATCCGGACGGTTATGGATAACTTTTGGAAATCATGGTCTGATCTGAGCAAAAATCCGCAGGACCCGACAGCTCGCAAAATCGTCACCCAAACGGCGCAGGCGCTGACGGACGCCATGAACTATATGAGCAATCAGCTCAATAATCTGGACAATGACCTGGCGACGAACCTGACTGTAAAAGGACAGGAAGTTCAAGGATATTTAACCTCAATCGCGGATCTGAATCAGGCGATTTACAAAATCGAGGGCATGGGCGACAAAGCCAACGACCTGCGCGACCAGCGCGACCTGATGGTCGACAAGCTCTCGAAAATTGTGAATATCACCATGGTCGATACCGACAACGGGTACAACATCTCCATGGGCGGCCTGCCGCTGGTGCAGGGTGCAGCCGTATCTGCGGCGGTCGACACCGCATTCCTGAACAATGCCTACGCTACCGGCGATTTGCGGGGCGGCGAGGCGTACGGGATGATTTTTTCCAGCCGGACTTATGTTGCGGATTACAAAAAACAGCTGGACAACATGGCCAACACACTGGCAAATGGCCAGGTGGAGGTTACAATTCCGGCAGGCTCGACGCTGCCAGCAGGCACTATGGTTGATACGGATTCCACGATTACCAAATCGGACGGCACCGTCATTCAACTGGCTGCCGGTTCGGCTGTACCCGATCCGCTTGACGGCGATCTGAAGACAACCGTAAAAGGTCTGAACGGGCTGCATCAGCTTGGTTATGCGCTGAACGGCAGCACCGGCCGGCCGTTCTTTACTTCGTCTCCAGTAGGAGCGCCGATCACTGCGGGCAACATTAAGCTGAATCCTGAGATCGCCGAAGATCCAAGCCTGTTTGCGACTTCCCTGCGCGCTACAAAGGATACCAACGGCAACGTGCAGGTCATCAGCGGGAACAACACATTGGCGCTGCTTGTTTCAACGCTGAAGGACAGCAACTTCGTAGCCGCGGACAAGTCTAAGACGGGCACAATCGGTTCGTACCTCAGCTCAATGGTCGGTCAGCTCGGTATCCAGTCACAGGAAGCAGCGCGTCAGACGCAGAATGCGGACTTTCTGGTGGAGCAGGTGAACAGCCGCCGGCAATCGGTCAGCGGCGTGTCGCTGGACGAAGAAATGTCGAACATGATCATGTACCAGCATGCGTACAGCGCGGCAGCCCGGTTTATGACTACTTTTGACCAACTGCTCGATAAATTAATCAACTCTACCGGCACCGTCGGCAGATAGGAAGGGAGTGCCCCATCATGCTAAGAGTAACCTCCAATATGATGAATTCGCAGCTGCTGCTTAACCTGAACCGGAATGCCCGGACGATGAACGACACGCAGCTGCAGCTCGCCTCCGGGCGCAAAATCAACAAGCCCTCCGACGATCCGGTAGGCATCACGTATTCGCTGCGCTACCGCGCGGAACTGTCTTCGAACGAGCAGTATCAGAACAATGTGGACAGCGCGTTGTCTTGGCTGGATTTTAATGATACGGTGCTGGGACAAGCTGGCGACGTTATTCAAAGAGTCCGGGAGCTGACTGTAAAAGCTGCTACAGGAAGCAATCCGCAGTCTGCTTTAAATAGTATTAACGAAGAAATGATGCAGTTAAAAGAACAACTTGTTGATATAGCAAACAGTACATTAAATGGGAAATATATTTTTAATGGGGAGAAGTATACTGAAAAACCTTACGACTATGTCAAAGGGACAGATGGAACTTATGATGTTACGAAGGATATAAAAACTGACACTGGCGTCATGAATTATATTGTCGGTGATGGGGTTCGTATGCCAATTAATATGAATGGAAATGATGTGTTTGGCAAAACAGGTGAACCTGATAATTTGTTCACAATAATAAATAATCTTTCAGGCGCTTTAAAAGCTGGTAATATATCGGAAATATCTTCCCAGTTGGGACTTATTGACACTAGAACAGATACAATTCTGTCTGCTCGGGCAGAGATTGGCGCAAAAACAAACCGGGTTGAACTTATGCAGGATCGTCTTAGTGACCTTAATATTAATCTGACGGATTTGCAAGCGAAATCGGAGGATGCAGACTACGAGGAGCTGATTATGAAGTCTAAGGTTCAGGAGAATATCTATAACGCATCCCTCTCTGTGGGCGCTAAAATCATCTCTACGACGCTGGTGGACTTCATCCGATAACGGAGGTGGGCTTGCATGACACAGCCGATTCTGCAAATTCGCCAGACGCCGGCGATCCTGGGCATTGATCAGAACCTGGGCAGCTATTCGATCCGCCAGCCCAAGGCAGATGTCAGGATTACGACAACACCGGGCAAGCTGGAAGTGGAATCCTATCGCCCCCAGCTGAACATCGACCAATCCCGAGCCTGGGAAGCTTATCACGGGGGCAATCCGTTAAAGATGAATAAACGGATTTATTCAGGAATTCAGCAACTATTCCTTCAAAATCTTGCCAATAAAGTAGAACAAGGAAATCGGATCGCGAAGTTTTTCAAGCCGGGGAATACGATTGCTGAAGTATACGGTACAGATACGGAACCACGTTCTTTCCCTGAGACACGCGGACCGGCTTCTTATGATAATGTAGATATTCATTTTGAATCGAGGCCACCTGAAATTTCATTCAAAGCCTCTGAAGTGGATATTCAGATTGAACGCAATAAACCCGAGATCAACTATACTCCTGGAAAGCTAGATATCTATATGAAACAATATTCATCGATTCAGTTTATTCCGCCGGAGTTGAATCTTTATACTTAGCTAACCGATATAAGCTATAGAGGTGCCGTCATGTGCGCTCTATAGCTTTTATACTATTATTAAATTAGGCTATATAAGAAAAATGTTATTTTTATGAATTGGTTAGGTATATTCTTATGCCGTGAAAATGCAACCTGCATCGCATTTTATTATTTAAGGAGTGAAATCATTGATTATTGAAACCTTATCCTGGGGCGACTTGGAAGTGAATGATGAACAGTTGTATCATTTTCCGAAAGGGTTACCAGGCTTTGAAGAAGAAACTGATTTTGCGTTAATATCTATGGCGGACACACCTTTTTGGTATTTACAGTCTATCAATGAGAAAGCTTTATCTTTCCTATTGTGTGACCCCTTTGTATTCTATCCAGCCTATGAGTTTGAACTGCCAGACGATGAAGCTGAGGAGCTGGGCATTGAAGCCGAGGTTTTGATCCGCTGCATCGTTACGCTTAGAGATGAGGTAGAACGGTCTACGATCAATCTGCTGGCTCCGGTGGTGCTGAACCCTACAACACGGAAGGGCAAACAAATCGTGCTGCATCAGACGCCTTACCACACCAAACACAGCCTGCTGCAGGAACAGCTTGTGACCGACGGAAAGGACGGTGAGTAAGATGCTCGTACTCTCCCGCAAAAAAGGAGAAACGATTGTCATTCAGGACCACATCGAACTGACGATCCTTAGTGTGGAAGGCGATACGGTTAAAGTGGGGATTTCCGCGCCCAAACATATCGACATTTTCCGCAAAGAGGTGTATTTGTCGATTCAGGAAGCGAACCGCGAATCGGTGGCGCCGGCTCAACAGGATTTGAACGCGCTGATTAACCGGCTGCGGGGAACAAAAACGGAAGAATAACAGTTTAGACGACGGGGGATAGACAGATGAAAAGATTACGTTTTAAATTTCATGCAGTCATGGCAGCCGCTATGGCTCTTTTTCTTGTAATAACACTGCTGCCGAACACAGCTCCGGCCCAGGCAGCTGCCACAGCTTCTAACGGGACACAAGTGGCCTTAGACAAGCTCAAGAAGATCAGTCGTATGACCTTCCGACTAAAAGACGCCTATCGTGTTCCTTATACGGTGTATATTTACGCCAACGACGAAAAGATGTCCGTACTCCAAGAAGAAGATTATTGGACAGGCAATCATCCGGGGGACAAAAGCTACCTGGGTACATACCGGGCCGCGCTGGTAAAAGACGGTCAATCATTCGGCACCGTTCAGAATGTGCCGCTTGAGCTGCATTCCGTGACGCTGCCGCAGACATGGCATTACACCGTACAGGCGAGCGGTTCGGATATGCCGGACCTCCTGATTTTGACGGAATGGGGGTCATCCAACTTTAATTTGCTGCACCCCTTTATTGTCACTTCAGGGAAGCTGAAGGCGCTGAACTTTACAGACTCTAAAGGGAAAAAGCTGGACACCACGTGGCCGGCAGGACGAGACCAAGGAGTCCGCAGTCTGAACGGATCCAGAATTCAGTTGAGGTATTACAACAATGCGATGGTGAAATATGCAGTGGATACCTTTAAGCTGGACATCAGCCGGTTGGCGCTTAAGCCGGACGATACGCGGTATATGAATAAACCCGCTTGGCCAAATTCAGGTATCGGAGACCGGGCCTATTTGGAGAGTCTACGGTCTGCTGCCGTCAAAGGCGAGCTTCCTTGCCACCCGCAGGTGAAGCTTGGAATGAGTCTGAAATCTGCCTCAGCTAAACTAAATCCACCCAAGTTGAAGGAAAACGGAGAGTGGGGTGCTTTTTACGTTTACTCAGGGTATGCCGTCGGGTTCGATTACTATCTGCATGAACTGAACTCCAAGTCGTCTGTAATGATTTTCAACGTGTTTGTTTCGGATCGCAACTTGGCGCCCTTTAATGTGCGTCAGTGGCTGGGCCAACCGAAGGAGGCGTACTTCAACGAAGAAGACGCCCGGTATGAGATGGTCTACGCCGCCGGGTCGCATTCCTTGGTGTTCTACTACGATGAAGAAGATCCGGTTATTCCGATGGTGTCAATTTACTAAGCGGGTAGGGCTGTTACTTATTTCTTGATTTTTACTGTTACTGCGGGACCGTATCTTTGGGACTTTTCCTTGGGTCATATTCATTGCCCTATACTCCTTGGCCTTTGATTCTGTCCGTTGATTATTGTCTATTGTCCTTCATCTCTTACTCCTGTTTTCCTCTTGAGGCTGCTATCAGCTTTGAGGGGATTTTTTCGTCAATAGGCAAATTAAAAAAAATACTGAAAAACTCGAAATTCACTCTAAAGTGTTAGCGGACACGTGACGATATATATTTTAGACGCTGATCCTGCAGGGCGGCCGACCTTAACGGTTCGGCGTTTACCACACGGATGTGGAACTAATTACATTTCAGGGAGGAAATACCCAATGATTATCAACCACAATATTGCGGCGTTGAACACTCATCGCCAGCTGTCCACGAACACTGCCAACACGAACAAAAATATTGAGAAGCTGTCTTCTGGTCTGCGCATCAACCGTGCAGGCGACGATGCTGCAGGCTTGGCAATTTCCGAGAAAATGCGCGGACAAATCCGCGGCTTGGACATGGCTTCCAAGAACTCGCAAGATGCAATTTCCCTGATTCAAACTGCTGAAGGGGCTTTGAACGAAACACACAGCATTCTGCAGCGTATGCGTGAGCTTTCCGTACAGTCCGCGAATGACACGAATACTTCGACTGACCGTGGCGAGCTCCAAAAAGAAATCAACCAGTTGACTCAAGAAATCGACAGAATCGCTACTACAACTGAGTTTAACACTAAAACGCTTTTGACTGGCGATTATGGAACAAAAGCTGTTTCCAGCGCACCTGCTAACGTATCTGTAAAATCTGCTCTTGCATCGACAATTACTGAAGGAACTTACGCAATTGAAGTTACTGCTGCTGCAGTACGGGGAACTGAAACTGGAGATGCGGATCTCTCTGGCGCAACAACTATCGTTAAAGGTACCAATGATACTCTTGTACTGAATGGTACAACGATCACGTTTGAAGCAGGGAACTATACTTCAGACCAAATTGCTAACAAATTGAACGAATACAAGGAAAAAACTGGCGTTACTGCTTCTATCGCTGGGAACAACCTCGTATTGACTAATAATAAGGTTGGTACTCAAACGAATACCATTGCAGGTAACGCTGTAGCTGAACTTGTAGGAACAGCAGCTTCTGTACCTGGTGCAAATGCAGCAATTTCCGTTAATGGAGCAGCAGTTGGTGTATCCGTAGATCCTAAAGATGGTCGTACTCTTACGATTACAGAGGGAGCGTTAAAAGGTCTCGTTCTGGATGCTAAAGGAGCTCTGAACTCTACAGCGACTATTACTGTAAACAAAGAAGAACTCACTATGCAAATCGGCGCAAATGAAAATCAGACTCTTCAAATCTCTGTTGAAGATATGAGAGCTGCTTCCATTGGCGTAGACGCTATTGATGTAACAACTTCCGGCAGAGCATCTGCTTCGATCACCACAATCAATAAAGCTCTTGAAACAGTATCTGGCGAGCGCGCTAAATTGGGTGCTTACCAAAACCGTCTGGAGCACACAATTAACAACCTGAACACTTCCTCGGAGAACCTGACTGCTGCTGAGTCCCGCGTTCGTGACGTTGATATGGCTAAAGAAATGATGCAACAAACCAAGAACAACATCCTTGCTCAAGCTGCTCAAGCAATGCTGGCTCAAGCCAACCAACAGCCGCAAGGCGTTCTGCAACTGCTCCGTTAATATTATCTTCTTTTATAAAAGCTCCGGATTACTCCGGGGCTTTTTTTGTTTTTTTTCTCTTGACATCCTAAATAATCCCTTATTCTAGCCGATATATATAGTATCAATTAAGAGTCGCTGGAGGTTGGAGCATGAATGTGCAGTTTTCTCTATCCGCTAATTCAGTACATGGTGGACAAAGTAAACCTGAACAGGCAGTTGGGAGTATAACGAACCCCATTGATAGGCCTATTATCCGGGATGAGCAAGAGTTAGTTTCCCAAGAGAGAAAAGGTGTGAATGTCTCTGTTGCCGAGGAACAATTGATTCGGACAATTGAGCGGGCAGTCAAAGCACTTCAAGGACCTCAAACCACTTTGGAAGTTAGCATCCATGAGAAAACACACGACATTATGGTTAAAGTGCTCAATAAAGATACCGGCGAGCTGATTCGTGAAATACCACCTGAGAAAACGCTGGATTTAGTTGCGAAAATGATGGAAATTGCAGGTATATTAATTGATGAAAAAATTTAATTCACTCTTGGAGGTGCTCTTTTGGTAAACCGGATTAATGGGTTCTCAGGGATGGATATCGACGGAATGGTCAAAAGCATGATGGCCACTAAACGAGTTCCATTGGACAAGATGAATCAGAATAAGCAATTGATGGAATGGAAACGCGACAGTTATAGAGACATCAATAGTAAGCTGTACGATTTTCGTAATAACAAGCTAATTGATAAGTTTGGTATTTCTGCTGCGCTTAACGCTAATAAAGCTACAGTTACCGGTAATACTACTTCAGTTAAGGCAGAAGCACTAGCGGCAGCAAACGGGATTGACATGGAAGTCATAGTTACAAAATTGGCTGAGAAAGCTACAATAAAAACTGCTGGGGTAGGTAGCAATCTGAATTCGGATACAACCCTGGCTACTTTGAATTCAAAATTAGCCACACCAGTAACAGAGCCGTATACGTTAGAAATAAACGGTGAATCTTTTACTTTTGAAAGTTCAACTAGAATATCTCAGGTAGTTGCAAAGATAAATGCTAATACCAAAGCAGAAGTGACGGCTAGTTATGATGAGGTAAAGGGTCAACTCATTTTGACTTCTACAAATAATGGCTCGGAGGGAGAACTAAAACTAGGGACCAATCACTCACTTCTAGATTTATTTAAAGGGTATTCGGGTCCTGCTACCGTAAAGGGTACAGATTCAGAAGCAATTATTAATGGAGAAACAGTTAAAAGAAGCTCCAATATGTTTGTTATAAACGGTGTACAGTTGACTTTGCTCGAGAAAACGGGGACACAGCCAGCCTCAAAAATCACTACCCAGATTGATTCCGAGAAGCCGCTTGAAACAATAAAGAGCTTTATTGAAGAGTATAACAAGCTGATCAGCACGATGAATACAAAAGTAAATGAAGCCAAGTATCGTGACTTTACCCCACTTACAGATGAACAAAAGAAAGATATGGAAGAAAGCGATATTAAGGCATGGACTGAAAAGTCGAAAAGCGGTTTACTGAAGAATGATGACATACTAAAAGCGTCGGTGCAGGGGATGCGTATGGTCATAACAGAAAGCTTGGGTGCCCTTAGTGAGATAGGTATCACAACCGGAACATACTCTGAGAATGGAAAACTCATTCTTGATGAAACGAAATTTAAAGAAGCATTAAATAAAAACCCGCAAAAGATTGTTGATTTGTTTCAAGGACCTGCAAGTGAACCTTCTACTGGTCTTTTTGACAAACTGGCGGAGAAAGTTAGTGGTACATTGCAAGATCTTTCGGATCGTGCGGGAACCGATAGATTTTCGGCAAGCTTGACTGGTACTTATAAGACAGATAGTGTTATGGGGAAACGATTAGAAGAATATAATGCACGTATCAAAACTCTCCAAAAAAACTTAACAATGATTGAGACACGATACTATAATCAGTTTACAGCTATGGAGAAAGCTATAAGCAAGTTGAACTCCCAATCCTCAAGCCTTTTATCCAGTCTGGGAACCACTTCATAATATAAAGGATGAGATAAATGATAACTTCTCCCTATGAGAAATATCGGCAGTCGGCTGTTCAAACTTCGACTCCAGCACAACTCGTCGTTATGCTATATGACGGTGCAATCCGCTTTATAAAGGCGGGTTTGGATGGCATGGAAAAAAGAGACAATGAAAAGACAAATACGAATTTAGGCAAAGCTCAGACTATTGTGAGTGAACTTATGAGCACACTCAATCACCAGTATGAGGTCTCGAAGAACCTTGAGTCCCTGTACGAGTATACAAATTTTCTTCTACGTGAAGCTAACATTCGTAAAGATGCCTCTAAAGCAGAAGAAGCAGTAGGGTATTTAATTGAACTCAGAGAAACATGGGTTACTGCCCAAAAGATTATCTCAGGCCAAATGCAGGCCCCTGTTTTAGAGGAATAGCACATATGGATATCTCTGGAGAGATTCAATTATTTAAGACAATGACCGTTTCCCTGATGGAACGCTTAAACGACGCCACCTTCGAAGAACTGGAGACTTTCGTGGAGGAGCGTCAGGCAGTGGTCGACGATCTAGTTCGGCATTTGTCGACAACATCCGCGACGGATGCGCAAAAGATCGAAATTGCCGGTATTTTGGAGAATGACGGTGCGATTCAAGCCCGAATGAACGCCCTGCGGTTGGAAGCTCAGGACTTCCTCTACAAGCGCGGGCAGGCGAAGACACAGCGAAATGCCTATGAGGCGGGGTATGCGGCGGACAGTATCTTGATGGACCGTCGCAAGTAGGCGTAGGCTATAAGCATAATTTAATTAATTATTTATAACCAATGTTTCAACCAAGGAGCAGGCGGGTATTTAATACTCGTCTGCTCCTGTTTTTGAAATATGTACCCATGATTAGCCAAGTTGATCATAAAATTGGCATGGAAAATACTTGAAGGTAACCATTTTCTTTTCCAATTGACAATCGCGAAGCAGCGGTGGTATAGTCAAAACTGTGAGCAAGACTCACGTTCATTTGATGATGAAGGGAATGTTCAAGCAATGGAAGGTAAAGTTAAATGGTTTAACGCAGAGAAAGGTTATGGCTTTATCGAGACTGCAGAAGGCGGCGACGTATTCGTACACTTCTCCGCAATCCAATCCGAAGGCTTCAAGACTCTGGAAGAAGGACAATCCGTGGAATTCGATATCGTTGAAGGAGCACGCGGTCCGCAAGCTGCTAACGTAATCAAATTATAATCATCCGGCACACGCCGACCCTACATATAACGTAACGGTTGATGGTTAGCAATTGAGACAACGCTAGCGCAAGCCCCTGGGAGAAATCCTAGGGGCTTTTCCATTTTGTTAGCGCTTTTCTAAACTGTAATTCCAACCAAATGGAAAAAAATTGGGATTATGTGTTAACCTCACATGAAATGTGGGTAATGAGTTACGTTGAGCTTTTTATTATCTTACTTGCTTCACACTATTCTATGTCGGAAGGATGATTAGCAAAATGAAAAAAGGATGGCGCGGTCTTGTGACCGGAATTCTGGGCGTGAGCCTGCTGTTCGGTTCGCTTGGAACCGCAAGCGTATCGGCCGCTCCTGTGCCGAAGGATATCAAAGGACACTGGGCGCAGGGCCAGCTTCAGGACTGGCTGAATAAAGGATATCTCGGAGGTTATAAGGACGGTACGGTCCGGCCTAATAAGCCGATTACCCGTGCGGAGTTCGTAGCCTTGATCAACCGTCTTTTCGGTTATAAGCAAACGACTGCGATAACCTTTAAGGATCTGAAATCTTCCAACTGGTATTATACAGAAGTGGCAAAGGCGGTAGCCGCAGGGTATATCGGCGGCTACGAAAACAAAACGTTCCGCCCGAACAATCCGATCACCCGCCAGGAAGCGGCGGTCATTGCATCAAAGGTGCTGAAACTGAACACCTCTTCGACAACGCTGAGCTTTAAGGACGCCAAGCAAATTCCGGCTTGGAGCAAGGGAGCTGTAGCGGCAGCGGCGGCCAAAAAGATCATTAATGGTTATCCGAACGGCACGTTTGGACCGAAACGTGCGTTGACCCGCGCCGAGGCGGTCGGCATTATCGCCAATGCGGTTGTGCATAAGCCGAGCCAAGGCGGTACGCTGCCTACGCCGACCCCGACACCAAGCGCCAGCCCGTCCCCTAGCCCTAGTGCAACCCCTGCCCCGACAGCAACCGTTCCTCCAGTTAGCGGCGGAGGCAGCGGTGGCGGTGGTGGCGGCACCGGCGGTGGTGGCGGAGGCGGAGGCGGCGGAATATCCGCACCTACCGTAACCAACCTGACTTATGGTCAAGTTGGCACAGTAACCGCCGATGTTTACCTGACCCCGTCCGTAACGGGCGATGTGTATTACGTTGCAGTGCCTTACACCAGCAACATTGCATGGCCAAGCGCTTTGCAGGTTCGTGACGGCAAAGATGCAGCCGGTCAGAACGCGGTAAACAGCGGCCATGTTAAGGCTACGGGTACAACCAACGTATCCTTCCCGGTTTACGGATTGACCGCGAATACAGAGTATGCCGTATTTGCGGCGATGACCGACTCCACTGGCGGCAACTGGTCTTCTGTACAGATGCTTCGGCTGAAAACACAGCCGGCTGTGGCAGGAGGAATCACCGCGATTCGTCCAGGAACAATTGGCACACCAGGCCCTAACGGAACGGTAACTGCCGATGTGTATGTGACTTATGGTTCGGCTGCTACCACAGACCATCTGTATTATGTTGTTCTTCCGGCTAGTGAAAAAGCACCAAGCGCTGCCCAAGTTCTGAACGCTCAGAACAGCAGCGGACAGACGGTAGCCGCTCCACTGTCTGGAAATAAGGCAGAGCCTGTCGGCACAGAAGCGACTCATCTGGCTTTGGCCGGGCTGAACGCCAACACGGAATACAAGCTTTATCTCGTGACATCAACCGGCAGCAACAATCCGTCTCCGGTTGAAGTGTTCCGTTTCCGTACCCGATAAGATGCAGCAAACGATTAATATGCAGCAACAGATGAACTGATAAAAAGCTCAGCACCAGCCGCTTTAATCAAGCGGCAGCAGCAGGCCTGGAAGGAACCCTCCTTCCGGGCCTGTTTTGCATCAAAAAAGTGTAAAGGGTCTTTGGCCGGATAGCCCGGTATTCCAAGGGGGCTGAAATGTCGGAAATTTGTAGGATTTTTACAGGCCGAGGGAACGAACTTCTTTAATTGTTTTTTACTTGGCGCTTACAATTTGCTATAATAAAGGTGCAAAGGAGGAGTGCCCATGCAATTCAGCATTCGAGGTCAACAAATTGAAGTGACTGACGCTTTGAGAGATTATGTTGACAAGAAACTCAGCAGACTTGAGAAGTATTTCGATGCACCCCCTGCTACGGAAGGTAATGTGACGCTGAGCGCGCTCCGCGGGCTTCATACCGTGGAAGTGACGATTCCGCTCCCCGGCGTAATGCTTCGGGCGGAAGACCGCAGCGACGACATGTACGCTTCAATTGACGCAGTGGTGGACAAGCTGGAGCGCCAAATCCGCAAGCACAAGACCAAGCTCAATCGTAAATTCCGCCAGGAAGGCAGCCTGAAATCCATTTTTGTGGACAATGCGGCGCCTGAGGAAGCCGATGAAGAGCTGGAAGTTGTGCGTAACAAGCGGTTTACTCTGAAACCGATGGATGTGGAAGAAGCGATCCTGCAGATGAATATGGTGGGTCATAATTTCTTTGTTTTCTCCAATATTGACACTTCCGAAGTCAGCGTGGTCTACAAACGCAACGACGGCAAGTACGGCTTGATTGAACAAGGCTGAACCCGGATAAGCGGGAAGCCGGATGAACGCGGGAGGCGGATCCTTCGTTTCCATGACGTTTCTATCATGAATGCAAATCTACCGAGCCCCTACCCGCCAGCCGGGTAGGGCTCTTGTGCGTATAGAGGATTACCGATTTTTGCCTGGTCAAGGGGCTTGTATTGCGGCATCTCTTACAAACTGTTACAATTTATGAAGCAGCGGAATCGATTAAGAACATTGCCCTTTCTCTGAGCGATTGCTCGATTCCACCATCTGTGTTGCATGAAAGGGGTTAACCATGCTAGGACTTGTTAAAAAAATATTCGGCGACACCAACGAACGCGATGTCAAACGTCTGATGAAGACGGTCGAACTGATCAATGGGCTGGAGCCGGAATTTACGGCGCTTTCGGATGAAGCGCTGCGCGGCAAAACGGAGGAATTCCGAGCACGGGTCGCGAAAGGCGAGACGCTGGAAGAACTTCTCCCAGAAGCGTTTGCAACCGTACGCGAAGCTTCCAAACGGACGCTGGGCATGCGGCATTTTGACGTTCAGCTGGTCGGCGGCATGGCGCTGCATGAAGGCCGAATCGCTGAAATGAAGACCGGCGAAGGGAAAACGCTTGTCGGTACGCTTCCGGTTTATTTGAACGCTCTGCTCGGCAAAGGCGTGCACGTGGTAACGGTCAACGATTACCTGGCACAACGCGACAGCCAGCAAATGGGCCAAATTTATAACTTCCTGGGCATGTCGGTCGGGGTCAACCTGAGCGGGATGGACCATCCTTATAAACAAGAAGCTTATGCCTGCGATATTACGTACGGCACTAACAATGAATTTGGTTTCGACTACCTGCGGGACAACATGGTGCTGTACAAAGAGCAGATGGTACAGCGTCCGCTGTATTTCTGTATCATCGACGAAGTGGACTCCATTTTGATCGACGAAGCCCGTACCCCGCTGATCATTTCCGGTCAAGCGGAGAAGTCTACGGAACTGTATTATGCTGCGGACCGTTTTGTGAAACGGTTGAAGCCGGAAGAAGACTACACGATTGATATTAAGGTTAAATCGGTTGCTTTGACCGAGAAGGGCGTTGCCCAAGCCGAAAAGGCCTTCGGAATCGAGAATCTGTACGACCACAGCCACGTCACACTGAACCATCACATTGTACAAGCGCTGAAGGCAAATGCTATTATGCGCCGAGATGTGGACTATGTTGTTACAGAAGACGAGGTTGTTATCGTTGACGAGTTCACGGGCCGTCTGATGGCCGGACGCCGCTACAGCGACGGTCTCCACCAGGCGATTGAAGCCAAGGAGAACATTGAAGTACAGAACGAAAGCATGACGCTTGCCACGATCACATTCCAGAACTACTTCCGGATGTACCGCAAGCTGGCCGGTATGACCGGTACGGCGAAGACGGAAGAAGAGGAATTTAAGAAGATTTACGGCCTGGAAGTGCTCCAAGTGCCGACGAACAAGCCGAACAAACGTAACGATATGCCTGACGTGGTATATAAAAGCGAAAACGGCAAGTTCAACGCGGTAGTTGAAGAAATCGTTAACCGCCATAAAAATAACCAGCCGGTGCTTGTCGGTACAGTCTCGATTGAGAACTCCGAACGGGTATCCGAAATGCTGAAGCGCAAAGGCGTCAAGCACCAGGTGCTGAACGCCAAGCATCACGCGGCGGAAGCCGAAATCATTTCCCAAGCGGGCCAGCCGGGCACCGTTACGATTGCAACGAATATGGCCGGCCGCGGTACGGACATTATTTTGGGCGAAGGCGTGCCGGAGCTTGGCGGCCTGCACATCATCGGTACGGAGCGGCATGAGTCGCGGCGGATCGATAACCAGCTGCGCGGACGTGCCGGACGCCAAGGCGACCCGGGTTCCACACAGTTCTACCTGTCGCTTGGCGACGAGCTGATGAAGCGTTTTGGCGCGGATAACGTGCTGGGCATGATGGACCGGCTTGGTTTTGAAGAAGATCAGCCGATTGAGAGCCGCATGATTACGCGTGCTATCGAGTCCGCCCAGAAGCGGGTTGAGGGCAACAACTTCGATATCCGTAAAGTCGTTCTGCAGTATGACGACGTGATGAACCAGCAGCGCGAGATTATTTACAAGCAGCGCCGCGAAATTCTCGAATCCGAGAACATCAAGGATATCGTGATTGAAATGATCAAGCCGGTTATCGAACGCGTGGTTGAAGCTCACTGCAGCGACGATATTCCAGAGAACTGGGAGCTGCAGGAAGTGGCCGATTACGTCAACAGCAAGCTGCTTGACGAAGGCGCGCTTACCCGCGATGATCTGTGGGGCAAGGAAGTTGAAGAATTGGTCGAATTCATCTTCGGCAAAGTGCTGGAGAAATACGCGGCCCGCGAAGAGCGTCTTGGCTCCGAGCTGGTGCGTGAATTCGAGAAGGTTATCGTGCTGCGCGCTGTCGACAGCAAGTGGATGGACCACATCGACGCAATGGACCAGCTGCGCCAAGGGATTCACCTTCGCGCTTACGGCGGTACCGATCCGCTTCGCGAATACCAGTTCGAGGGCTTTGAAATGTTTAATGCCATGACCGCGAGCATTCAAGAAGAAGTGGCGACCTATATCATGAAGGCCCACATCGAAACGAATCAGGAGCGGCAGTCGGTGGTCGAGGAGGACAAGATCTCCACGAACGCTGAACCGGCAGAAAAGCGCCCCGTTCAGGTGAAGGATACGGTTGGCCGGAATGACCCATGCCCTTGCGGCAGCGGCAAGAAATACAAGCAGTGCCACGGACAAAACGCGTAAGCGGATGTCCGCTGAGGAAGCCGGCGTAATCACCATTTACCGGCAAGCAACTTATAAATAGCTTGACGGCTGGGCCCGGGTTCTCCGATGCGGCCCGGCCGTTTTTTCAAATTAGACGAAAGGTGAAGTGAACACAAATGATCGATCCAAGTGTGAAGCAGGACCTGCGCGAAATGGGCAAGAAATTAACTAACCTTAGGGGGTCTCTTTGACTTAGACCTCAAGCAGGAAATGATCGCGAACTTTGAGGAAAAAATGTCGGCTCCGGATTTCTGGGACGATAACGAAAAAGCGCAGAGTGTCATCGCCGAGATGAACGCCGTAAAATCCTCAGTGGATCAATATGAGAAGCTGCAGCAGGAATACGATGACGCTTCGATGATGGCTGAGCTGGCCGATGAAGAAGGCGATGAAGATCTGGCGGCCGAGATTGCCGGCTCCGTGAAGGCGCTCAGTGCGAAGCTCGACGAGTTCGAACTGCAGCTGCTGCTAAATCAGCCATACGACAAGCTGAATGCAATCCTGGAGCTTCATCCGGGGGCGGGCGGCACCGAGTCGCAGGACTGGGGCCAGATGCTGCTGCGCATGTACACCCGCTGGGCGGAAAAACGCGGTTTCAAGGTCGAAGTAATGGACTATCTCCCGGGGGACGAAGCGGGAATCAAAAGCGTTACGCTGCTGATCAAAGGTTTTAACGCTTATGGTTATCTCAAGGCGGAAAAAGGCGTACACCGTCTGGTCCGCATTTCGCCGTTTGACGCTTCGGGCCGCCGTCACACTTCTTTTGTATCCTGCGACGTGGTGCCGGAGATTTCGGAGGATGTTGATGTTGAGATTCGTACAGAGGATCTGAAAATTGATACCTACCGTGCAAGCGGCGCCGGCGGTCAGCACATCAATACGACCGACTCGGCCGTACGGATTACCCATATTCCGACCGGTGTTGTGGTTACCTGCCAGAACGAACGCTCACAGATCAAAAACCGTGAGCAGGCGATGACGATGCTGCGCTCGAAGCTGTATGAGCGTAAACTGGAAGAACAGCAGAAGGAGTTGGACGAAATCCGGGGCGAACAGTCTGATATCGCCTGGGGCAGCCAGATCCGTTCTTACGTGTTCCACCCTTACAGCATGGTCAAAGACCACCGCACTTCAGTCGAGACCGGCAACGTCGGCGCAGTAATGGACGGCGATCTCGACGCTTTTATCGACGGCTATCTGCGCAGTCAGATCAAGACAGAGGCCGAATAACGGGCCGGGTATGGAGACAATGTTCGTATGGATACGATAAATAAACGCAACAAACCGCCGCTGATCCCGCTGAACGGGCCGCTGCGCCATGCGGTTGACCTGGGGCTGATTACGCTCGGTTCGCTCATTACGGCGATTGCATTCAATTGGTTTATGCTTCCGAATGAAATTGCTTCGGGCGGCGTATCGGGCCTGTCGGTTTTGGCAAAAGCCTGGTTCGGCGCAGAACCGGCGTTTACACAGTGGGCGCTGAACATTCCTTTGTTCGTGCTGGGCGTGTGGCTGCTGGGTAAGCAATACGGCGCCCGTTCGCTGATCGGGAGTGTGATTCTGCCGCTGTTTATTTTTTTGACGCGGGAGGGTCCGATTCCAACCCATAATCCGCTGCTTGCTTCCATTTACGGGGGGATTGGCGTCGGGCTGGGTCTCGGCATCGTCTATCGTGGACGGGGTTCGACCGGTGGGTTGAGCATCCTTGCGCAGATCATTCAAAAGTACACGGGCATGACGTTTTCCGCTTCAGTGGTGGTGCTCGACGGCACAGTGATCGCGCTGGCAGCGTTTGTGCTTGGAATGGAGCAGGCGTTGTACGCTCTGATCGGCCTGTATATTACCGGCAAGGTCATTAACACGCTGGAGATGGGTTTCAGCTACACCAAGGTGGCCTACATTATTTCAGACCACACGGAAGGCATTTCGCGCGCGATTCTTGAGGATCTGGACCGTGGATTGACCAAGCTGAACGCACAAGGCGGTTATACCGGCGATGACCGGGTGGTGCTGATGACCGTAGTCGGCCAAAATGAAATCACCCGGCTCAAAGCAATTGTCCGTTCGGTGGACCCGGCGGCGTTTGTGATTATCACCGAAGCCCATGAGGTGCTTGGGGAAGGGTTTAAGCGAGAGGCGTAGTCCGGGGGGACTGCGTCTTTTTTTCGTAGAGGTGTGATTTGCAGCTGGAGGATGGACGCTTGGGATGAGGGAGTGAAGAGATCAGGAGACAAGGGGATGGGGACCTCTCGAGATTGAAGGAGCGGCGAAGGCGGATTTTGACAGGAGGAACTTAAGGGGTGGTACAATGGGGGCAAATGAAAGTAGGAGCAGCATTAGAGGCAATGATAATATGGACAATGAAGAATCAAATAGACGAAACGTCAAATAACTGGCGCAAGGAGGGGAAAAGAGATGAACAGACAGGGGATCGGCATGCAGGATGAAGTGGGACGGAATAAGCTGGACCAGCTTAAGCAGGCAGCCGGGCGGCTGCGGCAGGGCACGGATGATCCCGCTCTTCAGGAGGAGTATAAGCTCGACGTGATGATTCAGCGGTTTGAATTGGCTTACGATTTAGCCTGGAAGCTGCTGAAGCATGTGCTGCTGGAGCAGGGCATCCGGGCGATTAGTCCGCTGGAAGTGTTCCGTGAGGCTTTTCCGTTCGGCTGGCTGGGCGAAGATCCCGAGCTGTGGCACAAAATGATCCGCGACCGCAACGACACCACCCATACGTATAACCCGAAGCACGCCGCCTACATTTGCGATAATATCCGCCTGGACTATCTTCCGGCGCTTGAACGGCTGTGCGCCAAGTTGGAGCCGCAATGACCGGCGGGATGGGAGGGATTCATCCGGATGCCGTGGAACGAATGCTTATGGTATGCCGCCGCACGCCCGAACTGAAACAGTTGGTCCTGTTTGGCTCACGTGCCCAAGGCCGTCATGGACCCGGCAGTGATATCGACTTGATGTATACGGGAGAGAACGTGCCCGCACGGTTTGCTCATGAACTGGCGGAGGCCGCCGGCTTATACAGGCTGGATCTGTTGGAATTCCGGCAGACGCTGGACGTGGTGCTGAAGCGGGAGATTGAGCGGAATGGGATTGTGTTTTACGAGCGGATTCAGGAATAAAGCAGTTGAAAATGCATGGTGGATAATGTGCAGAAAACAAGTAAACAAGTAAAGAAGTAAACAAGTAAAGAAGTAAACAAGTAAACAAGTAAACAAGTAAACAAGTAAACAAGTAAACAAGTGTACAGGTGGGTAGTGGTAGTTAAAAAGTGTACAGCGGGCTCTGCGGAAGCAGGGCTTTTTGGCGTTTATAGGATAGATGTATTGAAATCCGGGAGCGGGAGCCTGATATGGAGTCAATTTGGAGCGGTAGGAGCGAAGCGATCACCTTAATTTCTGTTGTTCTACGGTCTATATTGACTGAAGCTCTGAAAACAGGAATGCGTGGGTGGCGCAAAGGCGATTTGGAGCTTTAGAAGCGAAGCGATGCCTTTGTTTTCGGGGTTCTACCGCTAATCTAAATAGACTGAACTACTGTAAGACAGGAGAGAGGAGCAGGCACGGAGGCAATTTGGGACATGAGCGAAGCGACTGGCTATATTTTCCGGCGTTCTATCGTCCATACTGACTGAACTACTGAATACAGAGAAGCGGGGATGGCACGGAGGCGATTTGGAACTGTAGGAGCGAAGCGCTCGCCTTTATTTTCGGAGTTCCACCGCTAACCCAGACTACTAATTAAGAACTCCGAAAATAACAGCGACCGGAAGTCCAAATGCGCCGCAGGGACAGCGCCGCCCTACCTGTGTTTCTTCGTTCAGTCTACATGGACTCTCCAGTCAGGAACTCCGAAAATAACAGCGACCGGAAGTCCAAATCCGCCGCAGGGACAGCACCGCCTCACCTGTATTTCTTCGTTCAGTCTATATGGACTACCAATCAAGAACTCCGAAAATAACAGCGGTCGAAAGTTCCCAATCAACCGCAAGGAGGCGAATAGGCGCAAGAAACGGAAAATAACGCCAGTCGCTACAGCTAACATTCCTTGTTGTATTTATATAAGTCCGGTTGTATAATAATACAATATTACAGAGCGGGTATACATGGGACCGGAGAGCCGGAAATAAGATGGGTAGAGAACATCGGCTACATATAGGGGAGTGGGGAGAACATGGAACAAGTAAGAGCCGCGATTGTGGGATCGACGGGGTATGGGGGCGTGGAGCTGATCCGGCTGCTGCAGCAGCATCCTAAGGTGGAGATTACATCCGTGATTTCGTCTTCGAGCGCCGGGACACCGCTGGAGGAAGGGTTTCCGCATTTAACCGGGATTATTGCAAGGCCGCTTGACGGTGTTGTGCCGGAGGAAATTGCTTCCCGGGCAGACGTGGTTTTCACCGCGACGCCTTCAGGCGTCAGCGCAAAGCTGGTTCCCGGGCTGCTGAACGCCGGGCTGAAGGTGATAGATTTGTCCGGGGATTTTCGGCTGAAGGATGGAAGTGAATATGAAACGTGGTATAAGCATCCTGCACCAGATGCCGCTATTTTGGATGAGGCCGTATACGGGCTATGCGAAATCTACGGAGACAAGGCAGCGGGCGCACGCTTCATCTCGAACCCCGGCTGCTATCCAACTGCAACGCTGCTTGGTCTGATTCCGGCGGTCGCAGAGGGTTGGATCCGGCCGGAGAGCCTGATTATTGATGCAAAATCCGGAGTGTCGGGCGCAGGGAGAGGAACAAGCCTGACTGTCCATTACGCTGAAATTAATGAAAATTTTAAAGCATATAAAGTAAACCGCCATCAGCATATTCCCGAAATCGAGCAGGTGCTGACGGATGCGGCGGGCCGTAAGGTTACGGTGACGTTCACCACGCAGCTGGTGCCGATGACGCGGGGGATCATGAGTACAATGTACGCGGAGATGACGGGCGAATACACTGAGGAAGACTTTATTCAGCTCTACCTCAAGTATTATGCGGGCCGTCCTTTTGTCCGAATCCGGAATGCGGGGATCTGGCCGGCGACCAAAGAAGTGAGCGGGTCGAACTACTGCGACATCGGTTTTGCGGCGGATGCGCGGACGGGGCGGATTACGATTTTTTCGGTGATCGACAATGTGGTTAAGGGAGCGGCGGGCCAGGCGATTCAGAATCTGAATCTGATGCAAGGCTGGGAGGAAACGCTTGGTCTTGGATTTACACCGGTATATCCTTGAGAGGGATTAAGGCTAAGGCAGAAGGATCAGCCATTTTAATTAATGATGCGTGGATGTGCGCGGGGATGGGAGCGGGAAATGAAGACGATGAGCGAGCAGCAGTTATACCGTGTTATAGAAGGAAGTGTAACGACGCCACGCGGGTTTCAGGCAGGAGGCCTGCACTGCGGATTAAAAAAAACCGATCGGAACGACCTGGCGGCCATCGTCTGCGAGGTTCCGGCGGTAGCGGCTGCGGTGTATACGACGAATATTTTTCAGGCGGCGCCGCTGAAAGTGACGCGCGACAGTCTCCAGGACGGCACGCTCCGCGCGGTGATCGTCAACAGCGGCAACGCCAATGCCTGCACCGGGGAGCAGGGGGAAGCCGACGCTTATGAAATGCGCTTCCGTTTGGCCGAAAAGCTGGGGTTACAAGAGCAGTCTGTTGCGGTCGCTTCAACCGGCGTGATTGGCGAGCTGCTGAATATGGATGCGGTGCGGGGAGGAATTGCTTCGCTGCCAGAGAAACTGGACGGGAGCGCCAATGGGGCAGAGCAGTTTTGCCAGGCGATTTTAACAACCGATCTCGTAAAAAAAGAAGCCTGCGTCCGGGTCACCATCGACGGCGAAGAAGTCACGATTGCAGGCGCCGCTAAAGGCTCGGGCATGATTCATCCCAATATGGCGACGATGCTCGGCTTCATGACGACCGACGCCGCCATTGACGGGGAGTCGCTGCATACGCTGCTGCGGCAGGCGACGGACGTCACCTTCAACATGATTACGGTCGACGGGGACACCAGCACCAACGACATGCTGCTCGCTATGGCGAGCGGGCTCGCGGGTAACCGGCAGCTGTCGCCGGCCCATCCGGACTGGGAGGTGTTTGCGGAAGGCTTTACCTACGTCTGCCGCACCCTGGCTCAAGCGATTGCCCGTGACGGGGAAGGCGCAACCCGGCTGATCGAGGTTGCGGTCAACGGTGCGGTGGACGATCAGGCGGCGCGGGCGATCGCTAAAACGGTCATCGGTTCCAGCCTCGTCAAATCGGCCGTATTCGGCGCCGACGCCAACTGGGGGCGGATCATTGCGGCCGTTGGACGCGCAGGCGTACCGGTTTCGCCAGAAGCCGTCGACATTTCGCTCGGCGAGATCGAGGTGCTGCGCCGGTCCAGACCGGTAGCGTTTGACGAAGACGCGGCGCTTGCTTATTTGCAGGGCGATACGGTGCGGATTACCGTTACCCTGAACGACGGCGGCGGAACGGCGACGGCGTGGGGCTGTGATTTGACGTACGATTACGTCCGGATCAACGCCGCTTACCGCACGTAGGCTGCAGGCGGATGAACGGAGAGGATGCGGAAGATGACTTTTTCTATAGATCAGAGTTTTGAGCAAGATGCACCCGGCTTGTTCGTGATGAAGTGCGGAGGCAGCACACTTGCGGAACTGCCGGATTCTTTTTTTGACGATTTGGCGGAGCTGCAGCAGTCGGGTGCTAAGCCGGTCATTCTCCACGGCGGCGGTCCGGCGATTTCGGAGAATTTGAGCCGGCTGGGCATCGAAAGCCGGTTCGTCGGCGGCCTGCGGGTGACGACGGAAGCGGTGCTGGATGTCGTCGAAATGACGCTGGCCGGGAGCCTCAACAAGGCGATTGTCCGGCGGATTCAGCGGCACGGCGCCCAGGCGCTTGGCTTGTCGGGAACAGACGGACGTCTGCTGACAGCCCGGCCTGTAGCGAACAGTGCAGAAGTGGGACTCGTCGGACAGGTGACGGAGGTCAACGCGGCGCTTATCCGTTCCATTGCGGGGATGGGCTATATACCCGTTATTGCGCCGGTTGGCATCGGCGAAGACGGCACGCGGTACAACATCAACGCGGATACCGCGGCAGGGGCGGTCGCTTCGGCAATCCGTTCGCCGAGGATGATTGTGGTAACCGATGTGCCGGGAGTTCTCGGCACTGTGAACGGCGTTAAGGCGGTGCTGCCGGCGGTTACGCCCGAGACCATCGAAGCGATGATTGCGAGCGGGGAAATTTATGGCGGCATGATCCCGAAGGTGCGGGCCGCACTGGACTGCTTGCAGGGGGAAGTTGCCGAGGTGATTATCGCGGACGGCAAGGAGCCCCGGGTGCTGAGCCGGATTGTGAACGGCGAGCTGCTGGGAACGCGGATTGTAAAAGAAAGCCGATACGTGTAGCCGGCAGGACGGCAATGTGGTGAAGTTAGTAGGCGCGGCTGTATGCCCCTAATCCGGAGCGGCTATCTGACATATAGACTGAACCAATGAATGACAGAAAAAAAAGATAGCACGCGGCGATTGGATACTTACGGAGCAAGACGCTCGCGTTATTTTCGGAGGTTCTGCCACTAATTCATCTAGATAGGACTGTTGCAAAACAGGAAAGAGGAGAAGGCACGGAGGCAATTTGGAGATGTAGGAGCGAACGCGTTTGCCTTTATTTTCGGAGTTCTCCCGCTATACGGGACTACCATTCAAGAACTCTGAAAATAACAGCAACCGGAAGTCCCAAATTGGCCGCAGTGACTGCTCCGCTCCAACTGTGTGCCTTCAGTTCGATCTAGGTGGGACCACCATGCTCGGATAAAAACTGTACGGATTATAGAAGGAGGAGATGGAGATGAACAAACTTACACAGTTGGATGAACAGGCGAAGACCGGAGGAACTCAGCCGGCCGCTAAGGGTCTGACAACGGTTGATCAGTCTGCGGGAGAGCAAATCTCGAGCGGGCAAACGGCGGGAGCAGAGGGAGCGGACCAGAAGCTGGCTGCGATTTTTCCCTCCTATGCCCGGTATGATCTCAGCCTGGTAAAGGGCAAGGGCAGCTGGGTCTGGGACGACCAGGGGAACAAATATCTTGATTTTACCTGCGGACTGGCCGTAACCAGCCTGGGTCATGCGCCGGAAAAAGTGGGCGAGAAGCTGAAGGCGCAGATCGATACGCTGTGGCATATCTCCAATCTGTTCCACAGCCCCGGCCAGGACAAGGTGGCGCGTCTGTTGACCGAAAACAGCTGCGCAGACCAGGTTTTTTTCTGCAACAGCGGGGCGGAAGCGAATGAAGCGGCGATCAAACTGGCCCGCCGCTACCACCAAAAAATCAAGGGCACCGGTCGTTACGAAATCATTACCTTCGAGCAGTCCTTTCACGGCCGGACGCTGGCGACGCTGACCGCGACGGGCCAGCAGAAGGTGAAGGACGGCTTCCTGCCGCTGCCGGCCGGATTCAAGACCGTGCCGCTGCATGATCTGCCGGCGCTGAAGGAAGCGATCAGCGAGCATACGGCCGCGATCATGCTGGAGATGGTGCTTGCCGAAGGCGGCGTGCTGGAGGTGGAGCCGGAGTTCTTGAAAGAGGTCGAGGCGCTCTGCAAGGAGCATGGCCTGCTGCTGATTGTGGACGAGGTGCAGACGGGCATGGGCCGGACGGGCAAGCTGTTCGCCCATCAGCATTACGGAGTCGAACCTGATATTTTCACTTTGGCCAAAGGCATTGCCAGCGGGTTCCCCGCGGGCGTGATGCTGGGCAAAGGTTATCTGCGCGAGGCGTTTTCGGCGGGCAGCCACGCTTCGACCTTTGGCGGTACACCACTGGCGACGGCGGCGATGGCCGCGACGATTGAGACGATGCTGGAGGAGAAGCTGCCGGAACGCGGAGCCGAGATGGGAGCTTATCTCAAAGAGCGGCTGAATGCGGTACTTGCGGACTGCTCTTTTGTCACCGATATCCGGGGAAAAGGGCTGCTGATCGGTATCGAATGCCGGGAGCCGGTAGGCGAAATCGTCCTGCGCGGGCAAAAACGGGGCCTGCTGTTCGTGACCGCCGGGACCCATGTGGTCCGGCTGCTGCCGAACCTGTACGTCAGCAAAGAGGAAGTCGACCAGGCGGTAGACATCCTGAGCGATCTGCTTCATACTTATGCTCAAGAAACGCAGGGCTAAAGCGGCGGCAACACGGCAAAGAAAAGTCCAGAACACGACGGGAATCAAAGAGCGGGAGGCAAACGGATGAGTCAGGGAGTGCAAAATCAAACGCTGCAGAGCGCCCTCAAGGGGCGGGATTTGCTGGAGCTGAACGATTATACGCCGGAGGAGATCCGCTATTTGCTGGATCTGGCGATCGAACTGAAGGCTAAACAGAAGAATGGGGAAATCTATCAGCCGCTGAAGGGCAAGACGGTGGGGCTTATTTTTGAAAAATCCTCCACCCGGACAAGGGTGTCCTTTGAAGTCGGCACGTATCAGCTGGGAGGACACGCGTTGTTCCTGAGCAGCGCTGACATCCAGATCGGACGCGGCGAGACGATTGCCGATACTGCGCGGGTGCTGTCCCGTTATTTAGACGGGATTATGATCCGCACCTACGGCCACAACAAGGTGGAGGAGCTGGCGAAATACGCAAGCGTGCCCGTGATCAACGGGCTCAGCGACGCGGCGCATCCGTGCCAGGTGCTGGCCGACTTTCAGACCGTGCTGGAACACAAAGGCCGGCTGAAAGGGCTGAAGCTCGCTTTTGTCGGCGACGGAAACAACATGGCGCATTCGCTGCTGCTTGGCGGGGCGAAGCTGGGCGTGCATGTGGCGGTAGCGGGACCTGCAGGTTATGAGCCTGATCCGGCTGTGGTGGCGGAAGCCCAGGCGATTGGCAAGGAAACCGGCGCGGAAATTACTGTAACGCGCAGCCCGGAAGAAGCGGTGCGTGACGCGGACATTCTCTACACGGATGTGTGGGCGAGCATGGGCTTTGAAGCCGAACAGCTGGCCCGCGAAGCGGCGTTCAAAGACTACCAAGTGAACGAGGAGCTGGCGCGTCTGGCCAAGCCGGACTATTTGTTCCTGCACTGTCTGCCCGCGCACCGGGGGGAAGAAGTGAGCGAGGGTGTGATTGACGGCCCGAACTCGGTGATTTTTGACCAGGCTGAGAACCGGCTGCATGCCCAAAAAGCGCTGATGGCCGCGCTGATCGGGTAACCGCGTACGCATTTTCTGCGTACCTGTATCTCGCACATACATCATACAGCTATATCATGTATTGCACACATACCGCGCAGACAGCGCGAATAATCGCAGTATTTCTTCGTTAATAAATCGAACCAGGGATTCGGGCAGTTTTGAACAGGAAAGGAAGTTATGATCATGGCCAAGGAAAAAATCGTGCTTGCCTACTCGGGCGGGCTGGACACCTCTGTTATTTTGAAGTGGCTTAAGGAAACGTACGATGCGGAAATTATCGCCTTCACCGCAGACATCGGGCAAAAGGAAGAGCTCGACGGTCTGGAGGAAAAAGCGCTGGCAACCGGCGCCTCGAAGGTCTACATCGACGACCTGCGTGCGGAGTTTGCGAAGGATTTCATTTACCCGATGTTCCAGGCGGGCGCGCTGTATGAAGGGCAGTATCTGCTCGGCACCAGCATCGCCCGTCCGCTAATCGCCAAACGCATGGTGGATATCGCCATTGCGGAAGGCGCCACGGCCATCGCGCACGGCGCGACCGGCAAAGGCAACGACCAGGTGCGGTTTGAGCTGAACGCGGCGGCGCTGTCGCCAAGCATTCAGGTTATCGCGCCGTGGCGGCTGGAGGCGTTCCGGAGCCGCTTCCCGGGGCGGGCGGAGATGATCGCTTATGCCGAGGAGAACGGCATTCCGGTCCAGGCGTCCGCGGCCAAACCGTATTCGATGGACCGCAACCTGCTGCACATCAGCTACGAAAGCGGCGTGCTGGAGGATCCGTGGTTCGATGCAAGCGCACCGGAGAACAAAGACATGTTCCTGCTGAGCGCTTCGCCGGAGGATGCGCCGGATGAAGCCGAATACGTCGAGCTGGAATTCCTTAAGGGCAACTGCGTGGCAATCAACAGCCAGCCGCTGACCCCGCTTGAGGTCATGGAGAAGCTGAACGAGCTGGGCGGCAAACACGGAATCGGCCGCGTCGATATGGTGGAGAACCGTTTTGTCGGCATGAAAAGCCGGGGCGTGTACGAGACGCCGGGCGGAACGATTTTGTTCACGGCGCACCGAAAAATGGAGTCCATCACGATGGACCGCGAAGTCATGAGCCTGCGCGACAGCCTGATCACCCGTTACAGCAACCTGGTCTACAACGGCTTCTGGTTTGCGCCGGAACGCCTGGCGCTGCAGGCGCTGGTCACCGAAAGCCAAAAAAATGTGACCGGCACGGTCCGCGTGAAGCTGTACAAAGGCAACATCATCGCCGCCGGCGTCAAAAGCCCGGTCAGCCTGTACAATCCGCAGATCGCTACGATGGAAGCGGACCCGACTCAAGCTTACGACCAGGGAGACGCTACCGGCTTTATCCGCCTGAATGCGCTGCGGCTTAAAGTCTCCGCGGGCGTCAACCAGGAAAACCAGTAACCAATGGCAGTTGTTGGACTGCATCATAATAAATAAGCAGGACTTATGAGCCGGCCGTTCCTTGATCCAAGCGATCTGGGGGCGGCCCTCTAATGTCCGGGAGGGGGAAATTCGGACGTGAGCAAGCTGTGGGGCGGACGATTTACAAAAGGAACCGACAAACTGGTGGAGGAATACACGGCATCCATCGGTTTTGACAAAGCGCTGGCGGAAGAGGATGTGCAGGGAAGCCTGGCCCATGTGGCTATGCTGGGCAAATGCGGCATCATTCCGCAGGAAGATGCGGAGACGATCCGGGCGGGCCTGCTGAAGGTGCTGGAGAAGGTAAAAGCGGGCGAAATCGAATTTTCCGTATCGGATGAAGACATTCATATGAACATTGAAAAACATCTGATTGCGGAAGTGGGGCCGGTAGGCGGAAAGCTGCATACGGGACGCAGCCGGAACGATCAGGTGGCGACAGATATGCATCTCTATTTGCGGGAGCGGGTCGTGCAGCTGACCGGACTGCTGCATGCGCTGCAGGAAGCGCTCATCGGGCAGGCTAAAGACAATGTGGACACGATTGTCCCGGGTTATACGCATCTGCAGCGGGCTCAGCCGATTTTGTTCGCCCATCACCTGATGGCTTATGTGTCGATGTTCCGCAGAGACGCTGAACGGCTGACCGACAGCTATAAGCGGATCAACGTGCTGCCGCTGGGGGCGGGAGCGCTAGCCGGTACTACCTTCCCGATCGACCGTCATTTTGTGGCGGAGCAGCTCGGATTCGAAGGCGTGTACGAAAACAGTCTGGATGCGGTCAGCGACCGTGATTTTATCGTGGAGTTTCTGGCCAACGCATCGCTGATTATGACCCATCTCTCCCGGCTGAGCGAAGAGCTGGTCTTGTGGAGCAGTACGGAATTCGGGTTCGTTGAGCTGGATGACGCGTTTTGTACGGGCAGCAGCATTATGCCGCAGAAAAAAAATCCCGACGTTCCCGAGCTGGTCCGCGGCAAAACGGGACGGGTATACGGCAACCTGATGGGACTGCTTACCGTGCTGAAGTCGCTGCCGCTGGCGTACAACAAGGACATGCAGGAAGACAAGGAAGGCATGTTCGACACGGTGACCACGCTGACGGGGGCGCTTCAGCTGTTTGCGCCGATGATCGCCACCATGAAGGTGAACAAGGGAAGAATGCGGGAAGCGGTTAATACCGACTTTTCCAACGCGACGGATATCGCCGATTTCCTGGTGGGCAAAGGACTGCCGTTCCGCCAGGCGCATGAAGTGATCGGCAAAACGGTGCTCTACTGCATCCAGGAGGGCAAATACCTGCTGGATCTGACGCTGGACGAATTCCGGACCTTCTCGCCGCTGTTTGATGAAACCATCTACACGGTGCTACAGCCGGAGACGGTGGTCAACGCCCGGAACGTGTACGGCGGAACGGCAACGGCCCAGGTAACTGCGGCCATTGCACGTGCGGAGGATGCGCTGGCTGAAGCCCGGCTGTGGGTTGAAGAGCGTTCCAAAGCGGGGACGCCGGAGTAAATCGGTGTAACTATCGATGTAACTAATTGGTATAACTAACAATCGGGCGGCCCTGAACGTCCGTCTGAGATACAAAACGGCTCTGTCCTGTTCCATTGAACGGGATAGAGCCGTTTTTTAGGTGATGGAGATAACGGGGCTGGTTGCGGCAATGCGTAACGAAGCAGTGTACCGAAACAGCGTACCGAAGCAGTATACCGAAACAGGGTAACGAAGCAGCATACCGCCGAAACAGAGTACCGAAACGGCGTACCGAAGCAGCATACCGAAGTCGAGTGCCAAAGCTGAGCAGAAACCAGGCAGTGTCACCGTTTGAACAGCACTTTGGCGGAAAATTGCGTTCATAACCTCTGCACCGGTGGTCAGCTCATTCCGCGGGTGACCTGGACATCGGGCCCATAGGTGATTTCACCGGCAAGTTCATCCAGCAGGTGGCCTCGGTGGCCAGCCCATCCCCAGCTTAACGTTTCTTCAGCGGCAGCCAGGCGAGCACATCCTGAATTTTTGCGTCCCAATAATCCCAGGTATGACCGCCTGGGCCTTCTTCGTACGTTAAGTCGAGCGATGTGCGGCTGCAAGCCTCGCGGAACGTTACATTGTCCCGGTACAAAAAGTCTTCCGTTCCGCAGCACTGATACAGCAGCGGCTTTGGCCCCGGCGACCGGTCGCAGTCCTCAAGCAGCCACAGGAGATCGTTGGGAGTGCCGCTGATGTCGTCTTTGCCGAATATAAGGTCATATTCAGGCGTCCGCTGTGTGGGATCCTCCCAGTTCATGAAGTGATGCGCCATATCCAGCGCCCCCGACAGGCTGGCTGCGGCCGAAAATGCATCCGGGCGCCGAAGTCCAAGCTTCATGGCGCCGTAGCCGCCCATACTGAGTCCGGCCACAAAGTTGTCGGCCCGGTCATGCGACAGCGGAAAGAAGGAGCGGGCCAGCGCGGGCAGCTCCTCGCTGATAAAGGTCCAGTATCTCCCTCCATCAGCCATATCGGTATAAAAACTGCGGTGAACCTGCGGCATGACAACCGCCAGCCCCAGCTCGGCAACATACCGCTCGATTGAGGTGCGGCGCAGCCAGATGGAGTCATCGTCCGAGAGGCCGTGCAGCAAAAACAGCACCGGGTGGCGGGTTCCCCTGGCCATGTTATTCATTCCAATCTGCGAGGTGGTCTGCTGCGGCAAAATCACATGCATTGAGGTGCTGAGCCCCAGAACCTCTGAATAAAAACGGCATTCAATCAGAGCCATTCCCAATTCTCCCCTGTCTTATGTACTCTTCGCCCACATCATATCACAGGGCGCAGACAAGGAATATTGGATAAATAAACAGTTTTCTTCGGTGGAGAGGAGTGCGGCAGCCTTGCGGCAAAAAGACACCAACTTTCCGTTTCTTCATAGGTTATTATTGGGTATGTAACTTTACAAGGCAGGAATTTAATCTCCTGCTAACCTGTATACATAACCGAAGGAGGTCACTCTTAATGAAGAAAAGATGGAAGGCGATCCCGTTTGCATTATCCCTGGCGCTGATGGCCGGCGGAGCAGCGGAATTAACCGCGCAGCCGGCTGCGGCCGCGGCGAATTTTAACCCGACCCAGATCAACAACCTGACCCCAAGCACGATTATTCCGCTGGTGGTCAAAGCCAAGGCGGTTTACGATTACACCAGCAGAGGCGGCAAAGGGACCTGGGAAAAGTTCACCTATAAAGGTACCGAGTACCGCTACCTGTCCCGGGAGCTGGGAACCCGTTCGCAGCTGCTGCATTTCGTGAAGCAGTCGTATACACACAATGCGGCGGTTTATTATGCGCAAATGCAGTTTTTGGAGCATGACGGACGTATGGCACAGGTGAATGTGAACCTCGACGGTACATTGGATTATGCAAAAGCGACAGCCCGGATGGTGTCCAAAAATGCGGAAACCGCAGTATACGAGCTGAGCGTGCCCCATTTGAACGCCCCTACGGAGATTGACGTAGTGGTAGTGAAGCTTAAGAAAGTGAGCGGCTATTGGAGAGTTGACATGTCGCCGGCCGTATTATTCTAGTACACGTTCACGTGAAAAACGCGCCATTACTTTGTTGAAGCCGGGAGCTGCTTAATCCGCCCGGAAGCGGGAGGGCAATCGGCGTATACGTAGGTGCTTACGTTGAACTTAAGTGCTCAGGCTGAACTTAAGTGCTCAGGCTGAACATACGTGTTAACGCAGATTGAACGTATATAGCAGAGCACCGGCAGAAAGAACCCTGGATTCTCGGGGTTCTTTTTTTGTGGGCGAACTAGAGTCTGTACGCAAACTTATTTCAGCCATAACCTCATCGAAATCAACGCCAAAAATCCTTGAACACGCTCGCTGTCTTGTCATAGCGGGTTGCCAAACGCCGATAATTTTTCATTTTATTAAAAAAGCATTCACGCTTCAGATTTCATCCCAGATTCCCGCCTTTTGTAGAGCCAGAGAAAGTAGGGGTACAAGTGTACGGACACAGGATACCTTATTTGCTGATTATCCCGTGTTTTGGCAAAGTTTCGGACTCAGCTGCAGCTATTTACGCGGAGAATCCATAGTTTGTATGTTTTCGGTACGAATAACGGACCTGGAGTCCGTCAGGCATTACCAAAGCCCAAGAATTTCAGAAATAACGTCCGCTGGGTCCGGAAAGACCTCCGTATCGCTTGGCCTCCGTATCGCGTACTGTGGTAATCCGCTGCGGGTGTGTCACAGGAGAGGGTGCGTAGATTGATCTGACAATAATAAACAGGTGTAGATCCAGGGTGTAGATTCAGGGTTGATAGCATTTCGTAACCCATCACGGAATCGTTTGACTGACCCTTATTTTCTTAATTTATAGTTTGCGTACACACCCTAAAGGAGTGATTGTCATATAAAAATAAAAAAATCGCCCTATGGGGCGAACGGTGTGGACTTACAGCTTGGAGGCGGGAATTACGCCTGCGTACCGTCCGCTGTCGGTAATAACGACAAACGGGCCGGGAGGGCTTCCAGCTGATGTCCGGACCCGGTTGCGCACAAGCGCCGGTTCTTCGTCCAGGCTGGCGGACGGGAACTCGGGGTTCATCAGCGAGACGACCGGCGCGCGGGAGTACCGTTCCGGCCCGGCGGGCCCGGTCATCAGCGCGAACAAGCGGCTGCAATTGAGCAGACCGACAGGATGGCCCGAAGAATCGCAGACTGCGATCACTTTGGCCTGCGGATGTTCGAACACGACGCGCAGCGCGCAGCGGCCAGTGCAGGCGGAGTCGATCCGGGGGCTGGATTCCAGCAATTCGGCAAGCGGCGTTTGGACGGTTGATAGCATAAGCTTCTTCCTCTCTGAGTTAAGACGTTCCTCTATTATGAAGCTGAAGTGTTAACCCCGCTGCCCGGATTCGTGAACCGCCCGTAAAATTTCCGCAGCCGTTAACTATATAGCTGTCCAACAGGCAGGCCGGTTTACAGGCGCCGTCCGCGTTTCAATCCGGCGCTTGCAGTCAGGGCTCGATTCTGGCGCTGATGCCGTCCTCCACGGGCGGCTTGGCAGACCCCCGGGGGGCCGCGGCTCCGCCGGCCTGCTTCGGGTTCACGGCAATGACGCGCGGCTGCGGCCGGTACACGTCACGGGACAGCTGCTTGGTTTCTATGATTTTGCCGTTTTCCCGGCGAATCAGCACCGTCTCCACCACATAACCCGGCTTACCCGCCCTGATGACCCGGATGGCTCCGGGAGGTAAAGACGGATCGGGGATTCGCTTGTCCCCCGGCGGAATAAGCTCTACCTTAACCGGCCGGGCTTCATAGGTGATGTTCCGCGGAAAGGTCCCGAACAGCTTGACCGTCAGCGTCCGTCCTTCTACGGCGGCTGCAACCGCCAGATGTTTGCCGGTGGTGTTGCGGAACCGGAAGTTGATGGAGCCGGTGGCGAAGGTTGCATCCAGCCCTTTGGGCAGGTAATTTACAGGTGCGGAATGGTTGCGCCGCTCGACAATCTCCAGTCCCACGCGCAGTGCGGCATTATACAGCGTGCTGGAGACCTGGCATATTCCGCCGCCGGTTCCGGGTACCACCTGCCCGCCCACGATGACCGGCGCCTCGCGGAAGCCGTAGCGGCCCGCGGCGCGCTCGATGATTTTACCGTAGTCGAAGACGTCGCCGGGAGCGAGCACGGTGCCGTTCAGCGCTTTGGCCGCTGCTTCCACATTATGCGTCCGGCCCGGGCCGCTTGCGCCAAGCGAGGTGCGGAACTCGGCGATCTTGCGTTCCACGCCCTCCTTTTTCAAGGACTCTACGGTAACCTGAGGCGGGGCAGCTGCAAGAGGAACCTTTACGGTAACCGTCTCCGTTTGGTCCAGCGCAGAAAAATCTCTGGGGAGGACGGCGGTGAGTGCAAGCGCAAAAGCATTCCAGTCAATCCGCAGCGCGGTCTGCTCAGGGATGTAGCGGATCCGGTCATCCGGCGAGATGCGGCGTTCGGCATTAACGGGGTCCCCGAAGGCTTTCCGCTCCCAGGCAGCATCAAGCTTCTGCCGCAGCGCTGCGGTATCCCAGTCTGCCCGGATTGTCCAGTCTGCGGACAGCCTGCTCCGGGCTTTCAGCCGGCTGGTCAAACTTCCGGTTTCCGTTGCGGCCAGAGCGTGCAAAAAATTGTCCGCCCCAAACTCCGCCCCTGCCTCACCAAACGTCATGCGAAGCTCCTGCCCGGTCTCAAAGGTAAGCGCCACCGGCAGGGCGGACAGCCGTTCCAGCCTGTCCCGCAGCTCCCGGCGAACCGTCTCCTTGTCCGCTCCGCCAACTTCCCAGCCTCCCACGGCGATATTGCCGGGAAGCGTATGCTGCCCCGCAAAAAGGCTGAGGCCGCCATAAAGCAGCGACAGTACGAGAATTAAAGAAGCGGCAAGAATGAGCGCGGCGTGCAATTTTTTCATGGGCAGAACTCCTTTGCTGATTTGGCGGCGGAAGGCCGGAAACATACAGTTCCCCCGGCATACGGCCGATATATATTGTTGGACCCCGGACTGGCGGGAGCACGTTATTTATGTATATGCCTTCCTATTGCCAAACTTGCGGGTACTCAAGCGGTTACGAATTTGTTACAATAGATATGTTGCGTTCTTTCCGCAGGATATGCGGATTAGCGGCGCAAGCTGTCAAATGCCGGTAGAAGATGTCATAACGGGAAGTGATGAAATGATCGAAATGCAGGATGTGTGGAAGACCTATCCGAACGGCACTCATGCGCTGCGCGGGGTTTCCGTCAAGATCGACCGCAATGAATTTGTCTATATCGTCGGCCCGTCGGGGGCGGGCAAATCGACGTTTATGAAATTGATATATAGAGAAGAAGTGCCGACCAAAGGCCAAATTTCCGTTAACGGTTTCAACATCGGCAAACTAAAGCCGCGCAAGATTCCTTATGTACGGCGCAATATCGGCGTAGTGTTTCAGGATTTCCGGCTGCTGCCGAAGCTGACAGCCTACGAGAACGTCGCTTTCGCCATGGAGGTTATCGAAGCGCCGAAACGGCAGATCCGCAAGCGGGTCAACGAAGTGCTGGATCTGGTCGGCCTGCGGGCGAAGGCGAACCGTGAACCGTCCCAGCTGTCCGGCGGGGAACAGCAGCGCATCGCGATAGCGCGGGCGATTGTGAACAATCCCTCCGTCATTGTGGCGGACGAGCCGACAGGCAATTTGGACCCGGAGACGTCTTGGGGCATTATGCAGCTGCTGGATGAAATTAATTTTCGGGGCACAACGATCGTCATGGCTACGCACAACAGGGATATCGTGAACAAAATGCGCAAACGCGTCATCGCCATTGAAGGCGGCAATATTGTCAGAGACCAGTTGAGAGGGGAATACGGTTATGAGTTTTAAAACCTTCTTGCGACACTTGCGGGAAGGCTTCAAAAACGTATTCCGCAACGGATGGATGTCCGTAGCCTCCATTACGTCGATTGTCGTCTCGCTGCTTGTCTTGGGCGTTTTTATTTTGCTCGTGCTGAATGTGAATAGCATTGCCGACAGGGCTGACAGCCAGGTCGAGATCAACGTCTATCTGGAAATCGGTACGGACCAGCAGGTCCGGGAAGCGGTCCAAAGCGAAATCGCCGCGATGCCGGAGGTCAGCAAAATCGAATATGTGCCGAAGGAGCAGGGGCTGGCGGAATTCCGCGAGTATATGGGGGAGGAAGCCGGCGAGATTCTGGATACCTTCGACAAGGATAACAACCCGTTGCCCGATGCGTTCCGGGTGCAGGTGATCGAACCTACAACGGCTCCGTTTGTGGCCGAGAAGATCCAGAAGCTGAACGACGGATACGACAACAAGCCGATCTACAAGGTCAAGTACGGGGAAGGCATTGTGGAGACGCTGTTCAAAGTTACGCGCACTGTGCGCAATATCGGTTTTATTTTTGTAGCGGGCCTTGCCCTGATGTCCATGTTCCTCATTTCCAACACAATCCGGGTCACCATTTTGGCCCGCCGCAGGGAAATCGGAATCATGAAGCTGGTGGGGGCGACCAATGCGTTTATCCGATGGCCGTTTTTTGTCGAAGGAGCGCTGATTGGTCTGCTCGGTTCCCTGGTAACCCTGGGTATTCTGTATGTAGGCTACAGCAGTCTGGAAACGTCCTTAAGCGGCGATATTACGCTGGGGCTGAGGCTCGTTTCGTTCCATGAACACGGGCTGCTGATATCGGGTCTGCTGGTCGGACTCGGAGTATTGATCGGCATTTGGGGCAGTACCGTGTCGATCCGCCGGTTTTTGAAGGTGTAAATGTCGGATAGCAGGACCAACCAATTTTATTTAAGACAAAGGATGGGGAACGCGAGTTGAAAAAGATCGCCGCCGGATTAGCCGCCTTGGTGCTGGCAGTCGCCGTATTCCAACCCTCTGACGGATATGCCAAAAAAACAAGCGTCGCCGAGATCGACAAGCAGCTTAAAGCGCTGCAGCAGCAGGTCCAGGCCGCCAAGCAGCAGCAGCAGCAGGCTGCGTCGCAGAAGCAGGAAGCGCAGCATTACAAGAATAAGACCAATCTGAATCTGCAGTATGTGCTGGATCAGATCAATCTGGTGAAGAATGAAATGGGCGAGATTTCGGGCAAAATCAAAGATACCGAAGGCGCCCTGAAGTCGACCGCTGCCGAGCTGGACGCCGCCGAAGAGCGGGTCGCCAGCCGGGAGAAGCTGCTGGAATCCCGGATTCGTCTCATGTACACCGACGGCACGGTATCTTATCTGGATGTGCTGCTGTCGGCAACCAGCTTTTCCGATTTTCTGGACCGGGCGGACTCGCTGAAGATGATTGTTGACCAGGATGAAGACCTGCTGGATCAGCATAAGCGGGACAAGGAAATGGTCATCGAGAAGAAACAGCAGCTCGAAGGACAATATGCGATGGCGAAGCAGCTCTACACCGATCTGGAAGAGAAACGCAGCACACTGAAGGAAAAGGAAGCGGAGAAGCAGCAGCTTATCGCATATTACGATGAGCAGATCCAGGAAGCCAACGACATCGATGAAGAGCAGGATGCCCAGCTGGTGGCGCTGGCTAACCAGAGATCGGCGCTCCAGCAGGAGAAGGACAAGCTGAAGGCGGAGGAAGCGGCGCGCAGAGCGGCAGCGGCCAAAGCAGCGGCTGCAAAAAAAGCGGCTGAGCTTGCGGCCAAGAAAGCGGCGGAAGAAAAAGCCGCAGCGGCAAACCGTGCTTCGTCGCCGCGCAAAAGCGTGGCTTCGGTCCGCTCCGCGGCGGAGGAGAATTTCTCCGGCAGCGGCGGTCCGCTGCTGATGCCGGTCGGTTCGGCCCGGATCTCCTCCGGCTATGGCTACCGGACGCATCCGGTTACCGGTGAGCGGGGCAAAATGCATACTGGTGTCGACTTTGCGGTTCCGCAGGGGACAAGCATTCATGCTGCCGATTCGGGTATCGTTATTGTTGCCGAATGGTGGAGCGGATACGGCAACTGTGTCATTATCGACCACGGCGGCGGCATGTGGACACTGTACGGGCATATCCGCGAAGGCGGTATTATGGTAAGCGTCGGCGACCGGGTGGAGCGCGGACAAGTTGTCGCCGAGTCGGGATCGACCGGACGTTCTACCGGACCGCATCTGCACTTTGAAGTGCGGAACGGCGGCAAGCCGGTAGATCCGATGCCTTATCTGTAAGCAGATCTGATTTCATTCATAGAACACGGCGTACTGGCGTATACTGAGTGAATAGACTATGAAGGGACGGTGCGATCTATGATGAAGAAGAGCACAGCGGCCTATCTGGTAATTGTCTCCCTGCTGTGCGGAAGCCTGCTGACGCTGACGCTGACGGGACAGCTGCCGCTTGGCAATGGACAAGCCGCAGGGCAGGCAACCGGCCAAGGGCTGCTCGCCGCTCCTCCCCAAAGTGCGGGAGGCCTGCGGGAAGCGGAAGCGCAGAAGCTGGGCACCGCCCTTGATTTAATAGAAGGCAACTACTACCAAGAGGTGGACCGCACGAAGCTGATTGACGGTGCGGTCAACGGAATGATGGAAGCGCTGGGCGATCCATACTCCAACTACATGGCGAAGGAAACCGCGCAGAAGTTTGAAGAGAGCATTGAAGGCTCTTTCTCGGGAATTGGCGCCGAAGTATCGTCCGAAAACGGCCGGGTTATGGTCGTCTCTCCGATCAAAGGTTCTCCCGCCGAAAAAGCCGGAATTCAAGCCAAAGACATCATTCTGTCAGTGAACGGGGAATCGCTTGAAGGTCTGGAGCTGAACGCGGCGGTCGCCAAAATTCGCGGACCCAAAGGCAGCAAGGCTGTGCTGAAAATTCAGCGTGCCGGTTCGGCAGAGCCAATGACCTTTAACATCGTGCGCGGGGACGTGAAGCTGGAGACTGTTTATGCGAAGCTGGAAAAAGACGGCGTCGGCGTGATCGAAGTTACCCAGTTCTCCATGAATACCGCGGAACGCTTCAAAGAAGAAATCGCCAACCTGGAGAAGAAGGGCATGAAGGGCCTCGTTATAGACGTCCGGAACGATCCGGGCGGCGTACTGCCGGTTGTTATCGAAATGGCCGAGCAGTTTGTTCCCAAAGGCAAAACGATCGTTCAAGTGGACCAAAAAGGCAGACCCCGCGATGTCAGCCGGTCGGAAGGATCGAGCAAGCCGTATCCGGTGAACGTGCTGATTAACAAAGGCAGTGCCAGCGCGTCCGAAATTTTAGCAGGGGCGCTGCAGCAGTCGGCCGGAGCCAAACTAATCGGCGAGCATTCTTTTGGCAAAGGTACGGTGCAGACGAGCTTTGAGGAGCAGCTGCGCGACGGCAGCCTGCTGAAAATTACCATCGCCAAGTGGCTCACTCCAAATGGAAGCTGGATTCACGGCAAAGGAATCGAGCCGGACATTCCAGTGGCGCAGCCGGATTACTACACAGTAGCGCAAATTAGCAAGAAGGCGACGCTGAAGTTCAATATGAACAGCTCCGATGTCAAGAATGCTCAGGTCATGCTGGACGGCCTTGGCTACAAGCCTGGCCGCAAGGACGGGTACTTCGACACTGGGACGAAAGCTGCGGTGAAGAAATTCCAGACGGCGGCCAAACTTAAGAGCACCGGCGAAATTGATGCGGCTACGGCGGAAGCGCTGGAAGCGGCATTGATCAAGAAAATCCAGAGTCCCGAAAGCGACAACCAGCGCAACCGGGCCATTCAGGAAATCCGGAAGGAAATCAAGGCGCAGGCGTCGAAATCATAAGCAAGGCGAAAGAAGAAGGCTCTCGCAGCCTTCTTTTTTTAGAATGGACGAATGGGAAGAGAAATTCGGGGGAGCGTGAGGCGGATTTGGAGGTCCTGTTTGAACTGATGCAAAGTCTGGGCGCTGCGCTCCTGCACATGCTGACGCAGCCTTTCTACTATATTGCAATTCTGTTGATTGCCCTCTACTACCGCTGGCAGACGATGCTGGAGCGGAAGTTGTTTCATGTGAAGCTGCACAGCTGGGGTCTGGAGACATGGAGAAGAGTGTGGACCGGCGGGCTGGCGGGTCTTCTGGTCTCCGCCGCCGCTGTCGGGCTTGGGGTATCTGTCACCCGAGCAGGAGTGTACTGGATTTGGGGCGTGATGCTTGTGCTGCTGCTAATCCGGGTGCGTTATTTGTGTTTTGCCTATACGGCCGGTGTATTGGGCCTGCTGCAGACCGTGGTCTCCTGGCTGCCGCTGCGCTGGCAGGAGCCTGGGGGCTGGGCAGGCACCGCACTGTCGGCTCTAAAAGCTATTGATGTCCCCGCCCTTCTGGTTCTTGCTGCGCTTCTGCATCTGGCGGAAGGCGTGCTGCTGCGCTGGCAGAGCGCCCGGCTGGCGACGCCGCTGCGGCTTTCCGGCAAACGCGGCAAAGCGGTCGGCGCCTACCGGCTGCACGGCTTTTGGCCGGTGCCGCTGTTTCTGCTGATTCCGGCAGGCGCCGGAAACGGCGCTCTTCCTTGGGAACCGCTGCTGGGCGGGGCGCTTGGACTTGTGCCGCTGCCGGTAATGATCGGGATCACAGCATTAACCCACAGCGAGCCGCCCCGGCGCAAAGCGGCGGTTACCTTTGGACGGCTGCTGGTCTACAGCGCCGTGTTGATCGGATTTGGACTTTTGGCCGCACGCTGGGGTGGCTTTACATTTATCGCCTCACTGCTGGCTGTGCTGCTTCATGAAGGGCTTGTGTGGTACGGGACACTGGAGGAACGCCGCAGCAGTCCGGTTTTTGTGCAGCCGCCCAGCGGTCTGAAGGTGTTGGCTGTTCTCCCGGACAGTCCTGCAGCAGAGCTGGGGATTCTTCCGGGCGAAACGCTGCTGAAGGCAAACGGCACGGCAGTCGGAAGCGAAAAAGAACTGCATGAGGCGCTCCGGCAGAACCCTGCTTTTTGCAAACTGGAGGTCCAGAACGCAGCGGGGGAAAGCAAATACCTGCAGCGGGCAATCTACGATGGTGATCATCATCAGCTTGGCGTGATTTTTGCCCCCGATCCGGACCGCGGCGAGACGGTTTCGGAGAAGTCCCCCAGCCTGTTTGCGATCCTTACGCTGCGTGCGGATGTGCGGCGGACGAGCCTGGGGCCCGGGAACCGTCTAGCGCGGCGGCCGGATGTGCAGAGCGGAAATGAGGCGGAAGCCTGAGTGGAAGCGGAATCGAAACCGTAAGGGAATGCAAGTTCATCGCAAGTGCAATGCAAATGCATCGCAAGTGATAAGGCAAATGCAAAGACAAATGCGAAGGTAAATGCGAAGGCAAATGCAGAGGGAAAGCACAGTGAAGAAGAAAGCACAGTGAAGAAGAAAGCCGCTGTTTTTTATGGGGGTAGCCGTTCCTTGGATTTAGGGGCGGTTATTCTTTTTGTTTGAAAATGTAAAATAATATAATAAATAATAGAAAAAGGGATTGTGGATAGAACAGTCATTCAGTATAATGGGGCAAGAAGAGAAAAATTGATAATATTTGTAATTTTACACCCTCATCTTGAATCTTCCGAATTCGTTCGAACACCACACCACCCGCCACAGACCTTTATCCTGCATTATTTAGATTAGTTAGTCCTAGCCAGGGACAAGCCTCCGTTAGCTTATTAGTGTGTTGGACACCCCTGGCCACTTCTGCCTGCCTTTCCGTGAATTTCACTGCTTCGCTCTCAATGCAAAAAGTCAGCAGCTTAACCGGCATCATAGACTCGCCACATAGATCCGCTTTAATTTGAATCCGCTTACAGAAAGGAGGCCGGATAAATTCTTCTGTCTTAGTGCCCGTCAGACTTAAAGTATCGTCCACATTGTTGAACCGCAAGGCATTCGATTTTTTCTGCTGAAGAAACGGTCATGCTCTGGAACACGGGGTCTTGCAGGCCGGATGCGGCCATGTCGGGCTACCTTATAAGCGGGGAGATGCAAAGAAGATGGGATTTCGTATGATTGGAAGATGGAAAGGCGTGCTCTTGTCGGCTGTGCTGGTCGCCGGGTTGTTTGTGGCTTCACCGGGACAGGCAACGGCGGCCGAAAATGAACCCCATGTTTGGCGGAACGTGGTAACTGGCGGAGGCGGAGGATTTGTACCGGGGATTATTTTTAATGAAAGCGAAGAAGATTTGATTTATGCACGGACGGATATCGGAGGAGCGTACCGGTGGAATCCCGCGGACGAAAGCTGGATTCCGCTGACAGACTGGGTTGGTTGGGACAACTGGGGCACGAACGGAATCGATGCGCTTGCGACTGACCCCGTTGATCCGGACCGTGTTTACGCGGCGGCGGGTACGTACACGAGCAGTTGGGACCCAAACAACGGACGGATTTTGCGTTCGACGGACCGCGGGAATACGTGGCAGGAGACGGAACTGCCTTTCAAGGTAGGCGGCAATATGCCCGGACGGTCCATGGGTGAACGGCTGGTCATTGACCCCAATAAAAACAACATTTTGTACTTTGGCGCCCGCAGCGGCAACGGGTTGTGGCGAAGTCAGGATTATGGCGTCACCTGGTCGAAGGTGAACTCGTTTCCGAATGCGGGCAGCTATATTCCGTTTCCGGGCACGGAATACGGCGGAGATCCGACAGGTCTTGCCTGGATTACGATCGATCCGTCATCGGGCTCGGCCGGACAAGCTTCGGAGACAATCTACGTTGGGGTAGCCGATCTGGAGGAAAACGTCTACCGCAGTACGGACGGCGGAGTTACTTGGGAAGCGATCCCCGGACAGCCGGCCGGGTACATGCCGCATCACGGCGTTTTGTCGGATAACGGCAGTCTGTACTTAACCTACAGCGACGGAGTGGGTCCGTATGACGGGGCTCGTGGCGCGGTATGGCGGTTTAATACCCAAACCGGCGAATGGAAAGATGTGAGTCCAATCCCGGCGGGAAGCGGCGAATATCACAGCGGCTATGGCGGAATCGCCATTGATGCCCAGCATCCGGATACGATTGTCGTTGCAACGCTGAACTTATGGTGGCCTGACGAGCTGCTGCTGCGGTCGACAGACGGCGGTGAGACGTGGAGCCGGATCTGGGATTGGGATGGGTACCCCGGCCGCAAGCTGCGTTACAACCTCGATATTTCGGCGGCGCCTTGGCTGGACTTCGAGAAGATGCCTGAACCGCCCGAAACGGCGCCAAAACTCGGCTGGATGATCGGGGACCTGGAGATCGATCCGTTTAATTCTGACCGGATGATGTATGGAACAGGCGCCACCATTTATGGCACTGATAATCTGACCAATTGGGACAAGGGCGGCAAAATCAACCTCGAAGTCAAGGCCAAAGGGCTTGAGGAGACAGCGGTGACCAGTCTGATCAGCCCGCCTTCAGGCGCGCATTTGCTGAGCGGCGTTTTTGATGTAACCGGCTTCCGGCACGATAATCTGGAGGCGCCGCCGGCCAAAATGATGACAAATCCAAACAGCACGACAGGTATGGACTATGCGGAACTGGTCCCCAATTTTATGGTTCGTGTCGGCACAGCGGATTACAAAAGCGATCCAAGCGCCAAATCGGTTGGATTCTCGTATTCAGGCGGATCGGATTGGTATAAAGCAAATGCCGAACCGCCGGGAACCGCAGGCGGCGGAACAGTGGCGGCTTCGGCGGACGCTTCAAGCGTGCTGTGGAGTACGCCCGATGTCGGCGTCTATTACTCCAAAGGAGGCAATTCCTGGACGGCCAGCCAAGGTGTTCCCTCCGGTGCCCAGATTGCTTCCGACCGGGTGAACCCGGCACGGTTTTATGCTTTTTCGCAAGGGGCGTTTTATGTGAGTGTTGATTCGGGCGCGCACTTTACGAAGACGGCGGCATCCGGACTGCCGGAGACCGGCGGGGTCAAGCTCAAGGCGGTTCCCGGCCTGGAAGGTGAGATTTGGCTGGCAGGAGGCAGCGACACGGGACGTTATGGTTTATGGCGTTCCAGCGATGGAGGGGCAAGCTTCACGAAGCTGCCGAACATGGAAGAGGCCGATGTGGTTGGCTTCGGCAAAGCCGCAACGGGGCACAGCTACATGGCGATCTATGTAAGCGCCCAAATTGATGGAGTCCGCGGCATTTTCCGGTCCAATGACGAAGGACGTTCGTGGGTGCGGATCAATGACGAGGCCCATCAGTATGCTTCAACAAACTCCGCCATTACTGGGGACCCCCGGATTTACGGACGGGTATATCTCGGCACCAACGGCAGGGGGATTGTATACGCGGATACGCTGGCCGGAGAACCGAGTCCAACGCCTACACCAAGTATTAGCCCGACACCTACGGTAAAGCCAAGCCAAAGCCCAACCCCAAGCGTCAGTCCGACACCTACGGTAAAACCAAGCCCAACCCCAAGCGTCAGTCCGACGCCGACGGTCACACCAAGCCCGACACCAAACGTCAGTCCGACGCCGACAGCAAATCCAAGCCCGACGCCAAGCGTTAATCCGACGCCGACAGTACAGCCGAGCCCTACACCGACAGTTCAGCCGACACCTGCACCGAGCGCAGGTCCGTCGCCAAACCCGGGAATGGGGGCATTTAAAATCCAGGTGTTCAACTCGACGCGGAGCGCAGCTACAAATTCCATCAATCCCCGCTTTCGGATCGTTAATACCGGAACACAGACAATTGACTTAGAGGATGTCAGCTTCCGCTATTATTATTCGGCTGACGGGGAAATCAGACAGCAGTGGTTTGTCGATTGGTCGCAGGTGCCGTCCAGCTTGATTAAAGGACAATTTGTCAAGCGGGATGCCGCCTCTCCGGATGCCGATCATGCGCTTGAGGTCGGATTCCTTCCTGGGGCGGGAATGCTGGAGCCAGGCCGGAGCGTAGAGGTTCAGGTGCGATTCTCCAAAGAGAATTGGAGCAGCTATACGCAGACCAACGATTACTCCTTCGATGCGGCTCCCGAGACGTATTCCGACCGCAGCCGGGTAACCGGGTATTTGGCGGGCGAGCTGCAGTGGGGAATCGAACCGCAGCCTTAAGAATTCAAGCAGCGTAATTAAAGAAACGGCAGATCCAATTATGGATGCTGCCGTTTCTTTTGCTTGAATTTGTGGGGGAGGGCGGTATCAGCCGCCATTTTTCAGATAAAAAATTGCGATTTGCGTCCGGTCGCGCAAGCCCAGTTTGCTCAAAATCTCCGTAGTATAGTTTTTCACTGTACCTTCGCTCAAGAACAGCCCGCCGGCGATTTCTTTATTCGATTTGCCCTCCGAAATGGCGATGACGACCTTTTGTTCCATCTTGGTTAATCCAAAGGATTCTAATGAGTGCTGTCCCGAGGGGGCGGGGGACTGCACGGCAGGCTGCAGCAAACCGGCAAGCTTGCGGGCGATGTCCGGATGAATCAGCATATTGCCTTCATATACCGTTTTGATCCCCTGGACGATCCGGTCCGGCGGGATATTTTTCAGCAGATAACCGCTTGCTCCGTTGCGTAGAGCTTCGATGATGTACTCATCGTCGTCGAAGGTTGTCAGCATCAGCACCGATAAATGCGGGCAGCGCTCCTTGATTCGCCGGGTTCCTTCTACACCATCGCAGCCAGGCATACGGATATCCATCAGAACAACATCCGCCTCCAGGCCGCTTTCCAGTAATCTCAACGCTTCATTTCCGTCTCCAGCCGCGCCTGTAACTTGAATCTCGGGGTCAAGTCCAACCAGAACTTTAAGGCTTTCTCGAATAAAAGGGTCATCATCCACAATTATTACATGAATCATAAGGCCGTATTCTCCTTGGGTTAAATTTCAAATGTACCTGCACGAAAAGGATATTCTAGTTGACCTCGGATTGTTTGTAAACCGGCAGCCGGGTGATGACGGCAAAATAGGGGGCCATCCGCAGTTCGAGCGTCCCGCCGACCAGTGCGGTGCGCTCCTGCATTCCCCGGATTCCCACGCCTATTGAAGGCAGCACCGCCCCGGACTGGTGCAGAAGCGGGCGGGTTTCCGCAGGGAGTTCAGGCTTCGCCGGAATTTTGGGGCTTCGGACGGAGGCTGCCGGGCCGACCTTACGAGCTGGGCCTCCCGCTGCTGCACTTTCGGCTCTGGAATCAGCATCCGCAGTGTTCCCGGTTTTGTAACCTCCAGCGGTTGCGCTTTCAGCTCCGGGATCAGTCTTTGCAGTGCTCCCGGCTTTAGAACCTCCCGCCGCTGCCCCCTCCCGCGCCGATCCCGGCACCTGGCCATTGTTTCCCACTTCCATGACCAGCTCCGTATCGCTATAGCTCAACTCGATCCAGATTTCCGACGCCCCGCCGTGGCGCAGTGCATTCGTAACGGCTTCCCGGGCGTTTTTGTACAGTACAATCTGCAGGCTCGGATAAAGCGGGAACGGGGTGCCGTGAATCCGGTAGGAGGTAATGACGCCCGTATCGCGGCCGGTCTCCTCCAGCAGCTTGTCGAGCGTGTAGGCACTGTCCGTCCGGGTCGCTCCTCCGATCCGCCGCACGGCACTCCGCATCTCATCCATGCTTGCGGCAAGCTGGTCCCGGATTTGTTCCATTAGGCGGAGCCCGGCTTCCGTGGACGACGGGAGCGTATGGATAGCCGCTTCCATCATCATTTTCACCCGGATCAGGCGGTGCCCCACGTCATCGTGGAGCTGGCGCGAAATCCGGACCCGTTCCTCCGACTGGGCCGCCTGCTCGACCTGGACTGCGAACTGCTGCAGCCGGCTGCGCGCTTCATCCAGCTCGAAGTGGCGTTTGCGCAGCTCATCGTACAGCAGCAGCGTTTCTTCCCGGCTGTTGCCGGACCGCCGGAGCAGGAAGGTGAGGAGTGCCGCCAGCATGAAGGTAAACAGCGCATAAGGCAGCATTCCGGGATCCGTATGATGGTATCCGGCCAGAAGGAGCCCGCCGTGAACCGCGGTGAGCAGGAAGGGGACATAAGCAGGCTGCAGCCGCATATAGCACAGCATAGCCGATAGACTGGGGAAAATCATCAGGTCTCCGTATTTCCAGCACAGCAAGGAGGATAAACAGAGCTCCAGACAGGCGGCCAGCACCGTCAGGCTTCCGGACAGCCGTGCGCCCAGCACGGCTGTCAGCAGAAGGGCAAGCGTCTCCAGCACAAACCGGTCCAGATCGGCGATGTCCGCCGCCGTATACATCGACACAAAGGCCGGTATAAGGATCATACCGTAACGCAATATTTTGGAATCCATACCCACCGATGAAGCACCTTTTCTCTAATCATATTTAACAGCTATTGTTGCACTTGCTTCCGGGAAGGAAAATAGGTAAATGGATACGTTATGCTTTCCCCGCCTTATTTCATTCTTCGCAAAATCCGCAAAACGCTGCCATTCCTACTCACTCTCGCTAGGACTTATCTTATCACACACCAGCCGTCCCGCAGGAGATGACTTTTGTCACCCGCTAAAAGATGACCTTTTGTACCTCCGTTTCAGGACGGCCGGCGCTACAATAAAACCATGAAGATTACGGACAGGAGAGATGAACCGATGGCGCTTGCGGAACTCAAAAATGTGGTCAAACGGTATGACGGACGGCTGACCGTCGATCACGTGAACATGGAAATTCAGGAGGGTGAAATCTTTGGCCTGCTGGGGCCAAACGGTGCGGGCAAAAGTACAACGATCAGCATGATCTGCGGTTTGATCAAAATGGATCAGGGGGACATCCGGATCGACGGCCTGCCTGTGGCGACAAAGGCGCTGGAGGTTAAAAAGAAAATCGGGCTTGTCCCCCAAGATCTGGCGCTGTATGAAGAGATGACGGCGGAGGAGAACGTCGCCTTTTTTGCCAGACTGTATGGACTGCGCGGCAAACTGCTTAAGGAACGGGTGGCCGAAGCGCTTGAATTTACCGGGCTTGCCGATAAAGCCAAGGACAAACCGTCCACCTTTTCGGGCGGAATGAAACGCAGACTCAATATTGCCTGTGCGATTATGCATAAGCCGAAGCTGATCATTATGGATGAGCCGACCGTGGGCATCGACCCCCAGTCGCGCAACCATATCCTGGAGTCGGTCAAGGAGCTGAACAGACAAGGCTCCACCGTGATTTACACCAGCCACTACATGGAGGAAGTCGAGGCAATTTGCGACCGGGTGGCCATTATGGATAAAGGCCATATTATCGCCTGCGGAACGGAGCAGGAGCTGCGGGAGCGTGTAGCCCGTGAGGAAAAAATTATCGTAAAGGCAACCGGGATGGTTCCCGCGCTGATTCAGGAGCTGAAAAACCACCCCCGGATCAGCCGGGTGGAAGCCAGCGAAGATACGCTGGAGCTGTATATGCCTTCCGCCCAGACGGAGCTGCAGGATATTTTGTTCATCATTTCCAAACACGGCGGCGTAATCGGCTCGCTGCATATTGAAGAACCCGATCTGGAAACGTTGTTCCTCAGCTTGACCGGCCGGACATTACGAGACTAGGAGGCGGAAGACGATGAATAACATTTGGACGATTGCCGCTTACGAGCTGCGCCGCCTGTTCCGCTCCCGGTCGCTGCTGCTCAACCAGTTTCTGCTGCCGCTGGTCCTGATTTTCCTGCTGGGTACGGCGCTGTCGGGCGTGGTTGGGGACGCCGGCGATTCACCGGTCGACCCGGTCAAAGTCGGCGTGGTCAATACGGCTGGCAGCGGACTTCCGGCATCGGAATTGATGGAGCAGTTCCTTGCTTCCTCCGCGTTAAAGGAGACAGTGCTTGTTAAGCAGGCGAACTCCCGCACGGAAGCCGAAAAAGGCGTGCGGTCGGGGAAATTCGATTATGCCGTCATTGTACCTCAAGGATTTGACGAGTCGGTGCACGCAGGAAAACGGGGAGAGATGGAGTTTATCCCCGGCAAGGACCGGACCAATAATCTGGTCGCCGAGGCGGTATTTGACGGGTTTTTGAGCCGGGTGAATTATGCACAGGCCGCGGCTATTACATTGGGGCCGGAAGCTGCCGCCGCATCGGCCCCGGCTTCCGTCAATGAAGAAGGAGCTTCCGTTAAGCTCGGCAAGCTGAACGAAGAGGGAAAAGCCTACTCCTCCTCGCAGTTTTACGGCGTGAGCATGCTGCTGATGTTTTTGCTGTACTGCGGCCTGACGGTCAGCACCAGCTTGTTCAACGAGAAGGTGGGCCGGACGCTCCACCGGATCAGCGCAATGCCGGTCAAAGGTTCGGATTTGTTTCTGGGCAAGCTGATTGGAGTTGGACTTGTATCCATTCTGCAGTGCGCCTCTATTGTGCTGCTGTCTCACTGGCTGCTTGGCATTGATTGGGGAGACCGGCCGCTGGTGCTTGGGGCATTTTGTCTGCTGATGATCATGGCGTCGATGATGCTGGCCATTGTGGTCTCCATGTTTACCAAAACCAACTCCGCGGCAAGTACCGTCATCTCAACGATAACAGTGATTATGACCTTTATCAGCGGCGGGATGGCGCCGCTGCCGGAGTCGTGGACCAACTCGGTGGGGCAGTTTACGATTAATCACTGGGCGATGGATGCCATGCTGCGGATGATGCTGCATGAAGGGCTTGATCATATTTTGCCGAATCTGCTTGTGCTCTGCGTGATCTGCGTAGTCTTGATGGGAGCGGCGGTCATTTCTTACCGGAAGGTGGGCTATACGTATGAATAACATCCTTACTATCGCAGGAAATATGATCAAGCGGATGATCGGATCGGTAAAAGGACTGCTGACCTTTATTGTCTTCCCCGCGGTCATTATCTCGGTCATTATCAATGTGGCGGGAACCGTGTCCGAGACGCCTCCGGTGCTGCTGTACGCAAACACGGACCAGGGAGCAGGGGGCACTCATGTTGTAGCCGAGCTTACACACAGCGGCGCTTACGAACTGAAACGTCTGGACTCCGAGGCGGAGCTGAAAGAGGCGGTCATTTCCCGGCAGGCGGAATCAGCTTTGTTTATCCCGGAAAACTACACCGTCAGTCTGCTGAACGGCGAACGTCCGCAGCTCAGTGTATATGAACTAAAGACTTCCGCAGCTACTGTAGCAGTCCGGCTGAAAGCCGCGGAAATAGGCGACAGGCTGGCCGGCGCGGCCGCGGTTGCAGCTTCCGTATCGGCGCCGGGGAATCCCGAAGAACGGCTGAATGCGGTGCTGAAGCAGGCGGAGCTGCATAATGTGGATAATATCACGACGGATTATAATCTGTATCCAAATCAGAAGCTGGATGTCGTCATCGGATTTACGCTGATGTTTTTGATGACACTGGTGACCAGCACAGTCTCCCGGATCGTTAGCGACCGGAAGCAGCGGACGATGGTCCGGGTATTCAGCGCCCCGGTCCGCGCTTACGAAATCGCCGCGGGGAACTTTCTCGGCAGCTTTACGGTAGGCTTCATTCAGATTGCGGCGGTATTGGCGATATGCACCTTCGGGCTTGGGTTTGATTTCGAGGCTCCGCTGTATTTGTGCCTGCTGATTCTGGGCGCCTTCATGCTGGTGGCGATGGGGATTGCGAGCACGGTTGCGGGGCTGGTCCGCAGTGACAAAAACACCAGCGTCCTCAACTCCCTGATTCTTGTGCCGACCTGTATGCTCGGCGGATGTTTCTGGCCAATCTCCATTATGCCGGATTATATGCAAAAAGCCGCCAACTTCGTTCCGCAAAAGTGGGCGATCCAGGCGGTGGAGATCGCCGCAACTGGGGGCGGCTGGGGTCAGCTGTGGGTGCCGTTTGCGGTGCTGGGCCTGATGGCGGCCATCCTGCTGGCCATTGGGTCGGCGATTTTGCGGCCTAGCGAAGCGGCCCTTTAAGCGAATAAGTGTGGTGGAAACAGCCGGTTCTCCTGAAAGCAAGGAGAACCGGCGATTTTGTCTATGGCGTGCGCAAAAGGAAAATCATAACAGAACGTGCTATAATCATTAGAAGGAATGCGCTTACACTCGAAAAGGTGCGTGTGGTTGCCGGTGTTGTTTTTTTTCGGGTGAGGCCTATATTACATGGGTGTGCTGCTGCTTGTGCCGCAGTGTCAGGGTTCCCGGTCCGGCGGAGACGGTGGAGATTGGAGCCTTGGAGTTTGCGGGCCGGATTGGCCGTGGCCCGATTCTGCAAGGCGGCGGCGGCAGGATGCGAACAGGAGGCGTAAAGGAATGGACAGCAACAGCGGAAAATTTGCTTGGACCTGGCGGGTCAAAGAGGAGTGCCTGGAGGAGTATGTGGCGATGCACTTGAACCCGTGGCCAGAGATTATGGAGGAGCACAGCCGGGCGGGGATTCGCAATTATTCGATTTTTCAGAATGGCAACCAGTTCTTCTACTGCTTCGAATGCGACGATCCGGATGCGGCCTTCGCTTATATCGCACAGAGCGAAGCATGCGGACGGTGGAATGCCATCACATCGAAGATGGTGGAAGGCTCGTTTGATTTTAATGAGCCGGCGCCGATCCAGCCGATGCGCGAGGTATTTTATTTGAAGTAGTCAAAAAAGGACCTCCAGGCAGCTTACCCTGCCCGGGGGTCCTGTTGTTTACTGGCGTTGATGAATCAATCAGCCGCAGGCGCAGTTCAGCACCGGTTTGCGGGCGGCCTGCGCTTCGTCCAGGCGGGTGATTTCCGTTGTATGCGGCGCGTTCAGCACGACCTCCGGCGTTTCCTGCGCTTCCTTCACGATTTGGATCATCGTATCAATGAAGCCGTCCAGCGTTTCTTTGCTTTCCGTCTCGGTTGGCTCGATCATCAGGCATTCTTCGACGGTCAGCGGGAAATAAACAGTCGGCGGATGGTAGCCGAAGTCAAGCAGCCGTTTCGCCACATCCAGCGTCCGCACGCCGTAAGGCTTCAGGTTGCGGCCGGACAAGACGAATTCATGTTTGCAGAGACCTGGATACGGCACGTCAAAATGCGGAGCCAGCCGCTTGAACATATAATTGGCGTTCAGCACGGCGTTTTCGGAAACCTCGCGCAGTCCGTCCGGGCCATAGGTGCGGATATAGGCGTAAGCGCGGACAAGAATACCGAAGTTGCCGTAAAAAGCCTTCACGCGGCCAATGGATTCAGGCCCTCCCGCATCCAGCGTATAGGTGCCGTCTTCTTTTTGGATGACGGTCGGCTGGGGCAGGAACGGGATCAGGGAGGCCTTCACGCCAACGGGTCCGGCGCCCGGTCCGCCGCCGCCATGCGGGGTGCTCATGGTCTTATGCAGATTGAGATGCACGACGTCGAAGCCCATGTCGCCCGGCCGGGTAATGCCCATGATCGCATTAGAATTGGCACCGTCGTAATAAAGCAGTCCGCCCGCCGCGTGAACGATCTCGGCGATCTCCACGATCTGGCGCTCGAACAAGCCAAGCGTGCTCGGATTGGTCAGCATCAGAGCGGCTGTGTCGTCACCAACGGCGGCCTGCAGCGCGTCCAGATCCACCATGCCTTCCGGAGTGGAGGGGATAGTGACCGTCACCAGGCCAGCGGCGGCAGCGCTGGCGGGATTGGTCCCGTGCGAGGAATCCGGCACGATGACCTTGGTGCGGTTCTCTCCGCGGCTCTCGTGGTAAGCGCGGATCATCATCAGGCCGGTCCATTCGCCGTGAGCGCCGGCCGCGGGCTGGAGGGATACCGCATCCATTCCAGTGAGCGCCGCCAGGTCATTTTGCAGGGTATACATCAGTTCAAGCGCGCCCTGAATGCTCTCTTCCGGCTGGTAGGGATGGATCTTCGAAAGGCCGGGAAAGCGGGCAACATCTTCGTTAATCTTGGGATTGTATTTCATCGTGCAGGAACCAAGCGGATAAAATCCGTTATCCACGCCGAAGTTCCGGCGGGACAGCGCGGTGTAATGCCGGATCACGTCTACCTCGGACACTTCCGGCAGCACGGCCGGCTCGGCGCGCAGCAGGTCCGCCGGAAGCAGGGCGCTCAGCTCCTCGTCCGCCGGCACATCGCATGGCGGCAGGGAATAGGCCGAGCGGCCGGGGCGGCTCAGTTCAAAAATCAGCTTTTGCTCCGGTTTCATAAGCAACCCTCCAAGGCTTCCGCGAAGCCGTCAATTTCGGCTTTGCTTCGTTTTTCGGTAACGGCGATCAGCAGGTGTCCGGCAAGCTCGGGATAATCCCGTTCCAGGTCGTAGCCGCCGAGGAATCCTTTGTCCAGCAGGGCGCGGTTCACGGCCGCGATATCCGTGCCTTCAGGCAGCTTCAGGACAAACTCGTTGAAGAACGGGGAGGTGAACGCCAGCTCCGTTCCCTTAACGGCAGCCAGCCTCCCGGCGGCATACCGGCTTTTGCGCACATTCAGCTCGCCGACCTCGCGCATGCCTTCTTTGCCCATCACGGACAAGTATACGGAAGCGCAAAGCGCCAGCAGCGCCTGGTTAGAGCAAATATTGGACGTCGCTTTTTCGCGCCGGATATGCTGTTCCCGGGCCTGCAGGGTCAAAACGAAACCCCGTTTGCCGTTTTTGTCGACCGTCTGGCCGACAATCCGCCCGGGCATACGCCGCATGAGCGGCTCCGCGACCGCAAAAAATCCGCAGGTTGGTCCGCCAAGCGCAGCCGGGATGCCCAGCGGCTGCGCGTCGCCGACAACGATGTCGGCGCCAAGGCGGCCCGGGCTCTCCAGGAGGCCAAGCGCCAGCGGGTTGGCGCTGACGACCAGCAGGCCTTTGACCGCGTGGATGAGCGGCTCAATGGCGGACAGCTTCTCTATGCAGCCGAAGAAGTTCGGCGACTGCACAAGCACCGCGGCCGTGTCGGCGTCAATCTCCGCGGCCAGCGCTTCGGTATCGGTTACGCCGCCCAGGCAGCCGACTTCGACCAGCTCAAGACTCCAGGCATTCGCGTACGTGCGGAGCACTTGACGGGACTCGGGATGGACGGCGGCGGAAACGATGATTTTTTTGCGTTTGGCGGCGCCGGAGGCCAGCACGGCGGCTTCAGCCAGCGCGGTAGCGCCGTCGTACATGCTGGCGTTGGCGACCTTCATTCCGGTCAGCTCGCAGATGTAAGACTGAAATTCAAAGATCGCCTGCAGTTCGCCTTGGCTGATTTCGGGCTGATACGGCGTATAGGCGGTGTAGAATTCGGAACGGGAAATGACATGATTGATGACTACGGGGATATGATGATCGTACAGGCCCGCGCCGAGAAAGCTGGCGTACCGGTCAAAATCCGCATTCCGGTCCGCAAGCTCCCGCATATGGCGGAGCAGACTGTATTCGTCAAGCGCTTCGGATACCTCCAGCCGTCCGCGGAAACGGACGGATTCGGGAATATCGGCGAACAGCTCTTCGGCCGAAGCGACGCCTACGGTGCGCAGCATTTCGGCCCGGTCTTCGCCGGTCATGGGCAGATAACGATGGGTCATTGGGAGGCGCCTCCTTGCGTTTTTTTGTAAAACGGAGCTTTAACGACTTCCGCCTGCAGCTGTTTACCGCGAATGTCCACGGACAGCTTGGTGCCGATGGCGGCATAAGCCGCATCCACCAGCGCAAGTCCCAGATTCCGTTTAAGCGTCGGGGACTGGGTGCCGGTCGTCACTTCGCCGATGCGGACGCCGTCCGCATAAACGGGATAATGCGGGCGCGGGATGCCGCGGTCAATCATCTCCAGACCAACCAGCTTGCGGGGTACGCCAGCTTCCTTCTGCTTCGACAGCGCTTCGCGGCCGATGAAATCACCTTTGTCCAGCTTCACGAATATTCCCAGCCCCGCTTCCAGCGGGGAAATAGTCGGGGACAACTCCTGGCCGTACAGCGGCAGCTTTGCCTCAAACCGCAGCGTATCCCGCGCGCCCAACCCCGCAGGGGTAAGCCCAAGCGGTTCGCCCGCTTCCAGCAGCCCGTTCCAAAGGGCCAGCGCAGCCTGAACCGGCGCGTACAGCTCAAATCCGTCTTCGCCGGTATAACCGGTGCGCGACAGCAGCACCTCCGTGCCGCAGACGGCGGCACGCTCCACAAAGTGGAACGGCTTCAGCGCCTGCAGATCGGTGTCCGTCACGGCGGACAAGATTTGTTCGGCCAGCGGTCCTTGAAGCGCCAGCAGCACCGTATCGTCCGAGCGGTTCTCCAGCTGTACGCCGCCTTCCAGATGCGAACGCAGCCATTCGAAGTCCTTGCCGATATTTGAGGCGTTGACGACAAGCAGATAACGTTCCTCGCCGAGCCGGTAGACAAGCAGATCATCCACCGTCCCGCCTTCAGGGTTGCAGAGGAGCGTGTATTGGGCCTGCCCGTCACCCAGCCGGGTGACGTCGTTGGTTGTCATGCGCTGCAAAAACGCCTCGGCCCCGGCGCCGGTAACATAAAATTCGCCCATATGGGAGACGTCGAACAGGCCGGCGCGGGTACGCACCGCTTCATGCTCTTTCTGAATGCCGGTAAACTGGACCGGCAGCTCCCATCCGCCGAAGTCGATGCATCTCGCATCGGGATAAGCGGCATAGAGCGGGTAAAAAGGCGTTCGTTTCAAGGCTTCCAAGTCGGTAGCTCCCCTTTCCGTGCATGGCGCGAAGTGTAACGTCTGTGTGTTTCAAAGCTTCATAGAGAACGCAAAAAGAGACAGGCAAAAAGCGGAATAGTCGCTAAGACTATTCGCACATTTCGCTCTGTCCCTTGTACCTGAGAGTTGCCCCGCGCCGCCGGACGTAAAAGTAGAGAGGTCCGTGTCCCATTGACCGCGAATGGATGCTGTCTCTCGCGGATAATGCGGTTGTCGCGGGTTTCCCCGTTGGTGACCGGCTAATTCCGGGCGGCCCGCCCGGTCCGGTGCTCTCCAGAGATGCGTCCGGCAAAGGTCCTTTTGCCTGAGAGATTCACCCGTTTGACGGGCTTACTCCTTCGGCGCCGCCGCGCTTAAGCCGGCAGTCTCTCCCCGTGCCATCATTCGCTTGATCCAATTGGCTTTGCTCCCTCCATTAAAACGGCAAGGCAGCGTCCATGTCAATCAAAATGGCGCAAAAAGTTCACAAAAACATTTTTGCTGTCAGAAATATTGACACCCGGCAAGCACATCCCTTAGTATGTGGCTAACTACCCTTTGGAAAAGAGGCGGCAGGAATGAGCGAAGTGCTAGACAACCTTCTGTACAGCGAAGAACACGAATGGGCCCGTCCGGAAGCGGGACAAGTCGTGCGGGTTGGCATTACGGATCATGCCCAGCATCTGCTCGGCGATATTGTGTTTGTGGAGTTTCCTGAAGTGGGCGCCGCGATTGAGGCCGGCAGCAGTGTGGGCAGCATCGAGTCCGTTAAGACGGTGTCCGAGCTGTATTCTCCGGTATCCGGCACCGTGACCCGGATCAACGAAGCGCTGGAAACCGCGCCGGAGCTGCTGAACGAACAGCCGTACGGCGAAGGCTGGATTTTTGAACTGGAGATTTCCGGCAGCTTTGAGTCCGCAGCATCCGGTTTGCTGGATGCAGCCGGTTACCGCAAGCTGATCGGAGAGTAAGCCAACGCGGCTCGAACGTCCTTGCCCCGGCCCGGCCGGGCAGCGGCGATAGCCGCTTGAAGACCTGCGGGAACGGGGAAATGTCCGTTTCCGCAAACAACGGATGGCTGAACCCGGCGCTGCCGCCGATTTCGTCCATCCGCTTTGCCATGTCTATTTTTCCTCCAACCGATCTTCATTCCTTTCGCTGCGTTCCTCCTCCAACTGTCTGACCCGCTGAACCGCCCGGTCGAGCACGGCTTTGCGTTCGTCCAGCTTGTTCCGGTAAGCCTCCTCAATCCGCGGAAACTGCTCATAGTCCAGCTCCATCCATCGTCTCAGCTGCCCGGCATCGGGCCCGCGTTTCGGCCAGCCCGTTCTTTTTCGGCCGGCGAAGCATAGATATTTCCGGTGAATCTCCAGCTTTACTTCCGCAAACCAGGGATCAAGCAGGAGAGACAGGCTGCCGGCATAGAAGGTCTGCTTGTGGTCGTAAAAGGGATGGTAGCCGTATGGAACGGTAATGAGCACAACTCCGTTTTTCGTTAGCAGGCGGTGCGCTTGGGCCAGCAGAAGTGCCGGATCGGCAAAATGCTCCAGGATTTCGCCCAGAATTACGGTGTCGTAGGAAGCTGGCGGCGCCTCAAAGTCGGTTACATTGACAAGCTCAAACCGGACGCGGTTGCGGACGGGAGGGGACTCCTTGCGCAGTTCCTTGCGGGCATACCGGATCGCAGCGGAGTCCAAATCGATTCCCGTGACCGTACAGCCTTCCCGCGCCAGCAAAATCGGAGTGATCCCCTGACTGCAGCCGATATCGAGCACGCGCGGTCCTGCGGCATTCCGGCAAATCCAGTGAATCCGGGCACGGGTAGCCTCGTGCGATTCTTCGGAGTTCACCAGCCCGTAATAGCGCTCATTTACCCGGTCATTGTTGGCCAACCGGCGTTCCTCCTTCCGGAGCGGGCGGACGGCCCAGAACGACAATGTTACCGCCTCGGCAGGAACGGGTTGCGTACCGGGTGTCAAAAATAAGCGGGGCATGGTCAGCCATTTCCTGATAATCGACAGCTGTATGATCCGTGGCGATTACGACGATATCGGCCGCAGACCACAATTCGGGCCCAGCCGTACGGGAATGACAGCTCTGGCCGTCTAGCTCAAATGAAGGGATATGCGGATCATGATAGCTCACCTCCGCGCCCAGTTTCTTAAGCTGCTCAAACAGGGCAAGGGCGGGGGATTCGCGGATGTCATCCACGTCTTTTTTATAGGCGATGCCTGACACCACAACCCGGGCGCCCTCCAGTTTTTTTCCTTCCTTGCGAAGCAGTTCCCCGATCCGTCCGGCCATCCTGACGGGCATCAGCCGGTGCGTCCGGTCGGCCAGCCCGATAAATTCCACCGGCAGTCCAAGCTGTTCAGATTTCCAGGACAGATACAGGGGATCGACGGGGATGCAGTGGCCTCCAATCCCCGGTCCCGGATAAAACGGCATGTATCCAAACGGCTTGGTCGCCGCCGCATCCAGCACCTCCCATATATCGATGCCCATCTGCTCGCAGACTGGCGTCAGTTCGTTCACAAGCGCGATGTTGACGCTGCGGAACGTGTTCTCGAACAGCTTTGCCGCTTCTGCTACAGCGGTGGAACGCACCGGCACGACACGCTCGAGAAAGGAGCCGTAAAAAGCCGCTCCGGCCGCCAGGCAGGCGGGAGTGCTGCCGCCGATCACCTTCGGCGTATTCCGGATCTGGTAAGCGGTGCTTCCCGGATCAACCCGTTCCGGAGAATAACATACATAGAAATCTTGGCCTACCGTCCAGCTTTTTCGCCCGGCAATCGCACCGCTCACAAGCTCTTCCGTTGTTCCCGGATAAGTGGTGCTTTCCAGGATAACGAGCGTTCCCTGGCGCAGATAAGGGAGGATGCCGTCTACGGCGCTCCGAATGTAAGAGACGTCCGGCCGGTTGTTGAGGTCCAGCGGGGTCGGCACGCAGATGACGGCAACCTCCGCCTGCGCGAGAACTGAAAAGTCAGTGCCGGGAAACAGAAAACTCCCAATCAGAGGCTGGAGCGCTTCATCCGGCACGTCGATGACATAGGAGCGTTTGCTCCGCAGCGAAGCGATTTTACCGGGGTGGATATCGATGCCGTATACTGTGTATCCCGCTTCAGCCATTTCGACCGCCATCGGCAAACCGACATAGCCGAGACCAATGACGGCTACCCGGAGCGACCGCTCCTTGATTAGCTGGTTAATGTCCACGCTTGGCACTCCTTTCCTTAGGTTTTTTTAATAGCTTTTATCTCTGTGTTACGAAGCAAGATCGCCTTCCTTCCGAATTCCGCAGCAGGGCGGGGGCTTACGCGCGGTTCTGCCGTTCAGTCCCCCATAAACTCAGCCAGCACCCGGTTCATTTCATCAGGCGTAAGCCGGTCTTTCGGCGGGACTTTTTTGACCGAAGTATTGGATGAATGAATAACGTTGACGTAGTTGCGGAGCGGCAGCACCTCGTGCGGAAGCTCGATTACGTAGCCATGAGTGCCTTTACCCGGAATAACAACCCGCTCTCCTGCCAGATAATCGGCCGCGGAATACACGAACACATAAAAAGAGAGGCACCGATGGAACATTGGAGCCATTTCCCCGTTGTCGGCATCCCAGGTGTAGCCAAGCTGGTTTATAAGCGCCACTGTTTCCGGCTTGGGTCTGTAATCGTGAAGCTGCTGCACAAACGTCTTGTGATACAGGTCGTCCGAGTCGAGCCGGGCGATGTACAATTCGTCCGCATCCTTGATGTAGGCTTCAATCCGCCGCTTGCTCTCGATACTGGTACCAAACCGGATATTCTCCGGCAGCGGCTCGTATTTGGCCAATTCGCTTTCGACAATGTCGCTGCATCCGCCCGCTAGCTTGGCCACGGCAAGAAAGTTCTGGTTTGTCTGCGCAAGCAGGCTCCGCAGCGTGAATCTCCGGAAGATACCGATTCGCTCGCTGATCCATTCCCGGGTCAGCCGGTTAGGATTCATGCCGTAGTTATTGAAGTTAATTTCTATTACAACTTTTCTGTTCATGGTTCTCCTCCATTCCCTCTTAGGTATAACCAATCTATGATTGGCGGCGGTAAAAGGCATGTACGAATGCTTAATCTCGCAAAATTAGGTAGAGCGGCACCAAAAATTGACGGATGGCACAATATCTCGCAACCGCCCTGTCATAGAATAGTGAAAAACAGGGAGGATCGGGTTGTGATGCGGAATCGTCTGGATTTGGGGATAGAGGAAGTGCTGGACCGGATCGGGGAAGCGCTGCAGCAGGAACAGCCGTTTTCGCTCGTGCGGATCGGTGATGGAGAGAACCTGGTAATGGCCCAGGAGAAGCTGTGGCCGCTGGAGCGCGTGCTGGAAGAACGGTGGGCCGTTAAAGCGAATAAAGGGCACAAGGGGCTGACCTTGCCTAATCTGGAGCTGCGGGATGCGGTCGTGGACTCGGTCCGGCGTGCGGACGTGGTGGGCATTTTGCGGCATGAAGACGAAACGATCAAAGCGCCGCGTTATCTGAAGCGGGAACTGACGGATCAGATTTTTGACTTTTATGGACTAGCGCCTGCGTTTACCTGCGATGCCTGTCTAAACCGGAAGCTGGCGACCTCGGAGCGGTTTTGGGAGCTGCTGCGGGGCAAGCGGATTTTGCTGGTAACCCGGGAAGTGGGCGCAGTGCAGCCGGTTTTGGAATCAACGAAGTACGGAATGAATATCGTGCAGACCATCGCTTTTGACGGTTACCATCAAATGAAAGAAACGTTGGAGTGGATGGCTTCCGCTGCGGGACGGTTCGATGTGGCTTTATTTTCCTGCGGGGTAAATGCGGTTGTGCTGGCCCAGCGGACGGCGGAACTGACGGGAGCCGTTGCGCTCGACTTCGGGAAGGCGATCAATATTATCGTTTACGGCAAACCGAACTGACGGTTATGGGTTATAAAAAAACACCTCGCTTTACAGCGGCGCTCTGCCGTTATAAAGCGGGGTGTTTGACTTAATATAAGGCTTTTTATTCCTGCAGCTGGCGCAGCACGATAATTTCCACGCGGCGGTTCTGAGCCCGCCCGGCGGCGGAGCTGTTGTCCGCGGCCGGACGCGTATCGGCATAACCCGCATACTGAAAGCTGTCGGGATTCAGGCGGCCTTCTTCCAAAAAGTAGCGCAGCACGGACAATGCCCGGGCTCCGGACAAATCCCAGTTGTCGTCATAACGGGAGCCCGCCGAGACCGGCGTGTTGTCGGTGTGGCCTTCAATGCTGATGCTCGCATTAATGTTCCGGAACAGGCCGGAAAGCTGGGTCAGCGCCGGCAGGGCGCCAGGCTTCAGCTCCGCACGTCCGACATCAAACAAAAACCGGTCGCTGAGCGTGATGGCGATTCCCTGCGGCTTGTCCGCAACAAAAATTTGGTTTTGCAGCGCGTTATCTTCCACATACCGGGTAATGACGTTCATCAGCGCCGCCAGCTGGCGTTCCTGTTCGCGGAAGGCAAGCTCCCGTTCGGTCGGCTGAGAGGCGCCGCCGCTGCCAGCGCCGGCGCCGTTCTTGCCCGGGCCTGGGGAGGCGGTGGCCTGTGCGGTACCGCCGGGTTCTCCCCGGCCCCCGAGCCGGCTGTCGCCTTCCGTCCGCCTGCCGCCTTCGAGCAGCCCGCTGCCGCCATCCAGCACCGGGTTGCCTACGTGAAAGGTCTCCTGCAGCGAACCGGTTACGGCTCCGTATTTATCCTGGTCGATCGTGCTCATCGCATACAATATCACAAAAAAGATCAGCAGCAGCGTAATGAGGTCGGCGTAAGTAATCATCCAGCGGTCGTTGTTGTCGTGCCCCTCCGCCGGTCCGGGGCGCCGCATGCGCCGTCTCACAGCCAGCCTCCCGGACCCTGCATGTCGTCGTCTTGGCTGTTATCCGCGGTGTTGGCCCGCTGCGGCCGGCTGGCGGATGCGTCAACTGGAGCCAGGCCGGAGACAAAGGAGGCCAGCTTCCTGCGGACAAGCTGGGGGTGATCCCCGTTCTGAAGCGACAGCACCCCTACAAGCAGCATTTCCATCCGGTGCAGTTCATTTTGTCCGCGGGCCTTGATTTTGGAGGCGATGGGCAGAAAAATCAGGTTGGCGCTTGCCACGCCGTAAAGCGTTGCAGTAAACGCAACCGCGATCGAAGGGCCGAGATTTGACGGCTCCGTCAGGCTGCCGAGCACGTGAATCAGGCCCATAACCGTCCCGATGATGCCCATGGTCGGCGCGTAGCCGCCGGCGGCTTCAAAGATTTTGGCATAGGCCCCGTGCTTCAGCTCGGCCGCGTCCATCTCCAGCTCCAAAATCTGGCGCACCTGCTCCTGTTCTGTGCCGTCGACGATGAGCTGAAGGCCCTCGCGCATAAACGGATCGGGGTGGTCGTCGGCCCGCTGCTCCAGCGCAAGCACACCGCTGCGCCGGGCAATGGCCGCCATGGCGACGATTTCGTCGGCTTCGTCTTCCATATGGTGTTTGGTTCGCCCGAACGCCATAGCCAGGGCGGCAGGAATCCGGCGCAGCTTGGAAGCGGGGAAGCTCACCAGCACGGCGCCAAGCGTTCCGCCAAAGACGATCAAGGCGGCATTACCTTGGAGCAGACCGGACAAACTGCCCCCTTCCCAAAAAAATCCGCCGACCAGCGCGGCGAGGCCCGCAAGCAGGCCGATAAGTGTAATTAGATCCATGAGCAGCTCCTTGGTTATCGAGAATATGGTTTGCATAGCCATAGCCTACATTGTATAATTGTACGGGAACAAATATTCTTATTATGGTACAAGTAACCTACGGTATGAACCCATGAAACTTCGATCATAATGATAATTACATCATATATTACTATATTTTAGAGGATAGAGGGGAGGCGGGCAAATGAACAATGACCTAGTCATAAGCAAGAAGACGTTTGATTTGCAGTCCGAATACACGCCTCAGGGCGATCAGCCTCATGCAATCGAAGAGCTGGTGGAAGGCATCCGGCAGGGCAAGAAGCACCAGACATTGCTGGGAGCGACGGGAACGGGGAAGACCTTTACGATTGCACACACCATTGCCAGGCTGAACCGGCCTACTCTGGTGATTGCGCATAACAAGACGCTGGCAGCTCAGCTGGCGAGCGAATTTAAGGAATTTTTTCCGAATAACTCGGTCGATTATTTCGTCAGTTATTACGATTACTACCAGCCCGAGGCTTACATCCCTTCCTCCGATACGTATATCGAGAAGGATTCCAGCATTAACGAAGAGATCGACAAGCTCCGGCACTCGGCGACCAGTTCGCTGTTTGAGCGGCGCGATGTCATTATTGTGGCGAGTGTCTCCTGCATCTACGGTCTCGGTTCGCCGAAGGAGTACGGCAGCCTGCTGCTGTCGCTGCGGGTCGGCATGGAGAAGCCGAGAGGCCAGATTCTGAGCCGGCTTGTGGACATTCAATATCAGCGCAACGATATGAACTTTGTCCGGGGCACCTTCCGGGTGCGGGGAGACGTAATCGAGATTTTCCCGGCTTCCCAAGGCGAGCACGCGATCCGGGTCGAACTGTTCGGGGATGAAATTGAACGGATTACGGAAATCGACGTATTGACCGGCGAATTGATCGGGGAGCGGGATCATGTGGCGATTTTCCCGGCATCCCACTTTGTTACGCAGGAAGAGACAATGCGTGTTGCGCTCAAGAATATTGAGCGGGAGCTGGAGGAGCGGCTTGCGGTGCTGCGCGCGGAAGGCAAGCTGCTGGAGGCGCAGCGCCTGGAGCAGCGGACGAGATACGATATCGAGATGATGAACGAAGTCGGCTTCTGTTCCGGCATCGAGAACTATTCAGGTCCGCTGACTTTCCGCGAACCGGGCGCCACGCCTTATACCTTGATGGATTATTTTCCTGACGATCTGCTGATCGTTATCGACGAATCCCACGTGACGCTGCCGCAGATCCGCGCCATGTACAACGGTGACCGGGCGCGCAAGACGGTTCTTGTCGAGCACGGCTTCCGGCTGCCGTCCGCGCTGGACAACCGGCCGCTGAAATTCGAGGAGTTCGAAGAGAAGGTGAACCAGATCATTTATGTCTCGGCTACACCGGGACCTTACGAGCTGGAGCACTGCGATACGATGACCCAGCAGATTATCCGGCCGACGGGCCTGCTCGACCCGATTGTAGAAGTGCGGCCTTCGGAAGGGCAGATCGACGACCTGATCGGCGAGATCCGGGAGCGGATCGACCGCGACGAGCGGGTGTTGGTCACGACGTTGACAAAGAAGATGGCCGAGGACCTTACCGATTATCTGAAGGACATCGGAATCAAAGTCAGATACATGCACTCCGATATCAAGACGCTGGAACGGATGGCGATTCTGCGCGATCTCCGGATCGGTACGTTTCATGTGCTTGTGGGTATTAACTTGTTGAGGGAAGGTTTGGATCTTCCTGAAGTTTCGCTGGTCACTATTCTGGACGCGGACAAGGAAGGTTTCCTCCGGTCCGAGCGGTCCCTGATCCAGACGATCGGGCGCGCTGCTCGGAACAGTGAAGGCCGGGTTATTATGTACGCCGACAAGATCACGGAATCGATGGATAAGGCGATCACCGAAACCGAACGCCGCCGGGCGATTCAGATGGCGTACAACGAGAAGCACGGCATAACGCCGCAGACGATCCGCAAGAAGGTCCGCGACGTCATCGAAGCGACGAAGACGGCCGAATCGAAGGCGGATTACCTTACCGGTGCCGGCGGCAAGATGAACAAGAAAGAGCGGCAATCCCTGATGCAGCGCCTGGAGGCGGAAATGAAGGAAGCCGCAAAGAACCTGCAGTTCGAACGTGCGGCGGAGCTGCGTGATGCGCTGCTGGAGCTGCGGGCGGAATAACATAGTTGAAGTAGACATCGGAAGTCAGGCAGATATGGGAACGGCGCTGGAACAGGCCGTTCTTTTTTGAATGAGGGCATGAATCTATTAGGGAGATGATTTACCGTTGGCGAACGAAAATATTGTTATCAAGGGCGCAAGGGCGCATAACCTCAAAAATATCGACGTGACGATTCCCCGCGACCGCTTTGTGGTGCTTACCGGATTAAGCGGTTCGGGCAAATCCAGCCTGGCCTTCGACACCATTTACGCCGAAGGACAGCGCCGTTATGTCGAGTCGCTGTCGGCTTACGCCCGTCAGTTCTTAGGCCAGATGGAGAAACCCGATGTGGATTCCATCGACGGTCTGTCTCCCGCCATTTCCATCGATCAGAAGACGACAAGCCGGAATCCGCGTTCCACCGTCGGAACGGTAACGGAGATTTACGATTATCTCCGTCTGTTGTTCGCCCGTGTGGGACATCCCCACTGTCCGGAACACGGCGTGGAGATTACTTCGCAGACCGTAGAGCAAATGGTTGACCGGATTATGCAGTACCCGGAGAAGACACGCCTGCAAATTTTGGCCCCGGTCATCACCGGCCGCAAAGGGGAGCATAAAAGTTTGTTCTCGGAGATTGCCAAGCAGGGTTTCGTCCGCGTCCGGGTTGACGGCGAACTGCGGGACCTGTCCGAAGACATCGAGCTGGAGAAAAACAAAAAACATACGATCGAGGTTGTCGTTGACCGCATCGTGATTAAGGAAGACGTGGAAACCCGTCTGACCGACTCAATCGAAACGGCGCTGAAGCTGTCCGGAGGACAGCTGCGTGTGGATATCATCGGACAGGAAGAGCTGCTGTTCAGCTCGAATTTTGCCTGCCCGGAATGCGGGTTCAGCATGGAAGAGCTGGCGCCGCGTATGTTTTCGTTCAACAGCCCGTTTGGCGCCTGCCCAGAATGCGACGGGCTTGGCGTAAATATGGTGGTCGATCCCGACCTGCTGATTCCCGACCCGGAGAAGTCCATCGAAGATGGCGCATTTCTGGCCTGGACAGGCAGCACATCGACGTATTATCCGCAGTTCCTGAAGTCGGTCTGCGAGCATTTTAATATCCCGCGCGACGTGCCGGTCAGCAGCCTCTCGGCAGAGCATATGAAGAAGCTGCTGCACGGAACGGGAAACGAAAAGATCCGGTTTAAATACGAAAATGACTTTGGCCAGCGGAAGGAAGCGATGGTGGCATTCGAGGGGATTATTCCGAATCTGGAGCGCCGCTACCGGGAAACCGCATCCGAAGGCATCCGCGAGTTTATCGAAGGTTTTATGAGCGCCAAACCGTGCCATGTCTGCCAAGGCAAACGGCTGAAGAAAGAGATTTTGGCCGTTACCGTCAGCGGAAGCAATATCGCCCAGGTTACCGACCTGTCGATCGGCGATTGCAAACATTTCTTCGAGCACATCGACTTGACTGAAAAAGAAACGTCCATTGCCAATCTGATCCTGAAGGAAATCTGCAGCCGTCTCGGCTTTTTGGTCAATGTCGGCCTGGATTACCTGACGCTGAGCCGCGCGGCCGGCTCGCTGTCGGGCGGGGAAGCGCAGCGGATCCGGCTGGCGACCCAGATCGGATCAAGTCTGATGGGTGTCCTTTACATCCTGGACGAGCCCAGCATCGGGCTGCATCAGCGGGACAATGACCGGCTGATTGCCACCCTGGGCCATATGCGCGACTTGGGCAATACACTGATTGTGGTGGAGCACGATGAGGATACGATGATGGCGGCAGACTACATCATTGATATCGGGCCTGGGGCCGGCATTCACGGCGGGCAGATCATCGCACAGGGAACACCGGAGGAGATTATCAACGATCCCCATTCACTTACCGGCCAATACCTGAGCGGACGAAAGTTTATTCCGGTGCCGGCCAAACGCCGGCCGACGGACAACCGCTGGCTCGAGATCCGGGGAGCCCGGGAGAACAACCTGAAGAACGTCAACGTTAAGATCCCGCTCGGCGTCTTTACGGCGGTTACCGGCGTGTCGGGTTCGGGCAAGTCCTCGCTGGTGAACGAGATTCTATACAAGAGCCTGGCCCGTCAGCTGAACAAAGCGGTGAAGGTACGCCCGGGTCTGCATAAGGAGATTCGCGGACTGGAGCATCTGGACAAGGTCATTGACATCGACCAGTCGCCGATCGGCCGGACGCCGCGCTCGAACCCGGCAACCTATACGGGCGTATTTGACGACATCCGTGATCTGTTTTCAAAGACAAATGATGCCAAGATTCGGGGCTTCCAGAAAGGCCGTTTCAGCTTTAACGTGAAGGGCGGCCGCTGTGAGGCTTGCCGCGGGGACGGCATTATCAAGATCGAAATGCACTTTTTGCCGGACGTCTATGTGCCGTGCGAAGTGTGCAAGGGCAAGCGTTATAACCGCGAGACGCTGGAAGTCAAATACAAAGGCAAAAACATCTCGGATGTGCTGGAGATGACGGTTGAAGACGCCGTTGATTTTTTCCAAAACATTCCGCGGATTCACCGCAAAATGCAGACGCTGCTTGATGTGGGCCTTGGTTACATTAAGCTGGGGCAGCCGGGGACAACCCTGTCGGGCGGCGAAGCCCAGCGGGTGAAGCTGGCGTCGGAGCTGTACCGCCGCAGTACAGGCAAGACGCTGTATATTCTCGACGAGCCGACAACCGGCCTGCACGTGGACGATATCGGGCGGCTGCTGGAAGTGCTGCACCGTCTGGTGGATTCCGGCGAATCGGTGCTGGTGATCGAACATAATCTGGACGTCATCAAGACGGCGGATTATTTAATTGATATGGGGCCGGAAGGCGGCAGCGGCGGCGGTACTATGATCGCCAGCGGTACGCCGGAGGACATCATTGAGGTGCCGGCTTCCTTCACCGGCAGGTACCTGAAGCCGATCCTGCTTCGGGATACGGAACGGACCCAGACGCTGCAGCTGCAGAGCTGATGAGAGCTGAATGAGTGGAAGTCTACGCAGACGGGGCAGGCCCGCATGCTGTATAGACTGAATTATTGAATGGCAGGGCAGAGGAGATGCTGTCAGGAGGCCGGGACTGAACCCGGACTATCCTGAACTAGACTGGACTACACAGGACTACACAGGACTGGACAAACCCTCCTCCGGTGCACTTCAGGGCTGTTTCGCTTAAGCGGAACAGCTTATTTTTTGAAACAATGGACATGAAGCTTGCGTAAAACAAAATTACAAGTTACGGGAAATAAACGCGATAAAGGGAGCGGCGGGATAGGCTTGACCGGCCAACTAATGGAGAAGGGAGAGAATAGCATGCTGGAAATGCGCCGAGGGAAAGACCTGAATTACTCAAACCAACTGCCCCGCTGGGCTCTGAATGTCCATGTGGTGATCATCGCATTGTTGGGTCTGCTAGGAGTTGCCGGCATTTTGTTTGGGGTGTATATGATGTGTGTCGACCAACAGTGGTTTCTCGGAGGCTTGTCTTTGGGGATAGGTGCGTTTATCCTGGCTGTGACCTTTATCGTCGGCCGGATCAATACGTTTTACACCGACTTTATTTTTCAGAATGAGCTGCGCGATGACGGCTATTACATGTATGCCAAAAATAAAAAAACGGGCGCTGAAGAGGAACGGCTGATTTCCTACGAACAAATGGAGGAAGTATTAATCGGACGGATGACACGCGCAGTTCCCCAGGGAGACAACATGCCGAGTGTTCAGATTTTGGGAGCCCGCATTGTCATGCGGTGGAAAGATGAACAGGGGCAGGTGCAGTACACGCTGTTTGGCGAGGAAAACCGCGAACCGCTGAAAAACTGGATCGAGAAATTCCAGGAGCATAGGGTTCCGCTGCGGCTCACCCATCAAAATATCGGAGCGCTCCAAGTGGAACAGCTGCGGGAAGCGTATGCTGAAATTGACAAGAGGCTGTATGGGGAGGAAGGCATGCATTTTTTGAACGGCATCGGGACATCTACAACGCCGATTGCGCACTGGAGAAGCTCCGCAATGAAATCAGAGAGCATCGAGAATCAGAAGCGGAGAGACCGGGTCTTTTTCCGGCCGCTGTGGCTTATGCTGCTTGCGGCTAATGTGATCGTCGCCGCACTGTGGATGCCGCATTGGGCAGTCGATGACGGAACGTTTGCGGATAGTTCCCCGTCGTTTAATTGGGGAGTAGTCAACGTCCTGCTGCTTCCGATCGTGCGGACTTATTGGCGTGAGCGGTTCAAATGGCATCGCCCGCTGCGTGATCTTTTGCTTGTGCTTGGAGCTCAACTGGCCGGCATCGGGCTGGCGGTGATTGGAGGACGTGCCGATTCAACTTATATCGAGCCGGTTATCATTGAGAACATCGTTCTTGGGATTTTTACCGGTGTGCTTGTTGTGCTGCTGAGGTTTATCCGCCTGCGTTCGATTGGAAGGTAACGAAAGGCGGGGAAAGGCGGGGAAAGGCGGGGGAAGTCGAGGTGAGAGGATTTGAGGCGGGTAAGGTGAGCTGAGATGGGCGAGTAAGGTGAAAAGAGAAGGGAAGAGAAGAGTTGAGTTAAGGTGAGGAAGGTAAGGTGAGGAAGGTAAGGTGAGTAGAGATGAGTTGAAGTGAGTCGATGGCGCTCGTCAACTTGAAAAGTCATGGGATTGCAGATATCGGATTACCTCATTGTGCTATCTTGTGTCCGAAAAGTGAATTTTTTTGCCGGAACCTCTTGCGTGAATGAAATGGTAACGGTAACATAGTAGGTGTCATAAGGAATTGCCGGATTTTGCGCATGGACAAAATGTTTAGGAGGGTTCCCGATGCAGCTTGCCGAAGCCGCCGCACCGACCGCTTCCGCGTTCAATACGTTCGACGTCTTTATGATTGCGTTCACCGTTCTCATTTTGATCGGTCTGATCCGTCTGGTGAAGGCGCCGCAGAAAAACTTGTTTGCGATCGGCTTTGCGTTAGTCAGCCTGCTTGTTTTTCTGTATTCCGATTATGCGATGATCAAGAATTGGCTAAGCTAAAGCCGGCAGCGCGGCCCGGAAATTTTCCGGGACTGCCCGCTTGCCCTTTTCCTTGGGATAAGGTGGGCGCATGTGAGTAGGTTACAGTAAGGTTCGATAAGAAGTATGGGTGCCCTGCTGAGCGGGGCCATTTTGCGTTGAAGGGAATGTTGAGGGGATTAAAAGGTATGTGCTAATTCACTGACATAACGTAAAAAACCGGTCCGGACAACTGTCCAGGGACCGGCGTCTACTGTCGTTCCAATCATCCCCGTGCACTTAAGCGGCAGCGGGGCTGTCCATCCCCCTAACCTTCGTACACGAAATTCAGTTTCGCGTCCTTCAGCAGCGGGGCTTTCTCATCCTTGGCGGACAGCACCGGCGTAACGTCTATCGGCCACTGGATGCCGATTTCCGGGTCGTTCCACAAAATGCCGCCATCACACTCTGGCGCGTAAAATTCGTCGCATTTGTATTGTACCTCGACGTCTTCCGTAAGCGTCATAAATCCGTGGGCGAAGCCTTTGGGAATCAGCAGCTGTTTTTTGTTCTCCGCGTTCAGCTCCAGTCCAAACCATTGGCCGTAAGTGGGGCTGCCCTGCCGGATATCCACCGCGACATCAAAAATGCTGCCGCGCGTGCAGCGTACAAGCTTGGTTTGCGCTTTGGGGTTTAATTGAAAGTGCAGTCCGCGCAGCGTGCCTTTTACGGCGGAGTACGACTGGTTGTCTTGCACAAAGTTCAGTTTAAATCCCTGTTCCTTGAATTTGACTTCACTATACGTTTCCATAAACCAGCCGCGATGATCGCCGAATACCGCCGGTTCCACGATAAATACACCTTTTAAATGAGTTTCGGTAAATTTCATGAGTCTGCTCCTTTCCTAGTAAGTCTTCCTCTCTGAACTCTGCCCTAATACGAAAGATACGAAAGATTGTTCTAGTACTGAACCTTTCCATTGGCGTCCCCGCCCATATTAAGGGTTATCAACTAATACGAAAGAATGCTCTAGTACTGAACCTTTCCTGTAGCGACTTTGATCAGGTATTGGCCGTAGCCGGTTTTGCTCAGCTTTTGGCCGCAGACAAGCAGATCTTCTTTGGTAATCCACCCGTTAATATATGCGATTTCTTCGGGAGCGGCGATCTTAATGCCCTGATGCTCCTCGATGGTCCGCACAAAATTGGTCGCGTCGACCAAGCTTTGATGTGTTCCGGTATCCAGCCAGGTAAAGCCGCGGCCCAGCAGTTCTACATCCAAGTCGCCCAGACGGAGATATTCTTCATTGATCGACGTGATTTCCAGTTCTCCCCGGGCGGAAGGTTTGACGTTCTTCGCAATAGAGACCACCCGGTTATCATAGAAATAGAGGCCGGTTACGGCATAGTTCGATTTTGGCTGCTCCGGCTTCTCCTCAATGCTGAGGACACGGCCTTGTTCGTTGAATTCGACAACGCCAAAACGCTGCGGGTCAGGCACGTGATAACCAAATACAGTAGCTCCTTGCGGTTTCTCGGAAGCACGTTTCAGCATTTTGCGGATCCCGTTACCGTAGTAGATATTATCGCCGAGAATCATTGCGACGGAATCGCCGCCGATAAACTCTTCGCCAATAATAAACGCTTGCGCCAGACCGTCCGGACTTGGCTGGACCTTATACTGCAGCGAAAGGCCAAATTGGGAGCCGTCCCCCAGAAGACTCTCAAATCTTGGCGTATCCTCCGGTGTAGAGATAATCAAGATATCATTTATGCCCGCCAGCATCAGCGTGGATAGCGGATAATAAATCATCGGTTTGTCGTAGACAGGCAGCAACTGCTTGCTGGTCACCATTGTTAGCGGATACAGACGTGTTCCGCTGCCGCCCGCCAAAATAATCCCTTTCATTGTTCAGCCCAACTCTCCCTGTAATCAGTATGTACTGAGTTAATAGTATACCCTTATTGTACGCCGCCCCGGTGAACCTGTCTATTTTTCTATAAAATTGTCATTATCCGCCTATTGCTGATTGCTGTATAAGCCGAGCTGGTAAAGAACAGATAGGGCAGAGCCGATCCAGAGCCGCCCCAGAGTCGACTCTCGTGATTACTATGAACCAGATCGTAACAGTAGCTATAAACTGTGATTTTTGATACAATACATTAGTTAATCACGGTTAGAATGAACCCGTCTATAAGGCGGTTTGGGAGGATATAGATGAACAAGCAGGACGTACGCAGAGAAGACGTAGAGCTGCTGGCGCCGGCAGGCGATTGGGATTGCATGCGGGCGGCAGTGGCGAACGGAGCGGACGCGATTTTTTTTGGTGTAGAGAAGTTTAACGCCCGGGCCCGGGCCAACAATTTTCGCATGGACGAGCTGCCGGAGATTATGGCGTTTCTGCACAGCTATGGGGTAAAGGGCTTTTTGACGTTCAACATTTTGGTGTTCGAAAACGAGCTGCCGGATGCAAAAGTTTTGATTGATGCCTGTGTAGATGCTGGTGTGGATGCGGTAATTGTTCAGGACTTGGGCCTGGTGAAGCTGATCCGCGAAATTTCGCCGGATTTTCCGATTCATGGTTCTACCCAGATGACGATTACTTCTCCGGAAGCGGTGGAGTTCACGAAGCCGTTTGGACTGGAGCGGGTCGTGCTGGGCCGGGAAAACAACTTGAAGCAAATTCAAAAGATTGGCGAGCAGGCACGCCTTCCGATGGAAGTGTTCGTGCATGGAGCGCTGTGCGTGTCCTATTCAGGGCAATGTTTGACATCTGAAATGTGGGGCGGCCGCTCCGCGAACCGGGGCGAATGCGCGCAGGCCTGCCGGCTGCCTTATGATTTGATGGTTGACGGGGAAGTAAAGCCGATGGGCGATGTGGCCTACCTGCTGTCCCCAAAAGACCTGGCAGCGATTGACCTGATGCCGGAACTTATAGAAGCTGGCGTAACTTCCTTCAAAATCGAAGGCCGGCTCAAAAGCCCTGAGTATGTAGCCAATGTCGTGAGCAAATACCGGAAAGCCATTGACCGGTACTTTGACGGCCGCTGGGAAAAAACCTCGAAAGAGGATCTGCGGGAGCTGCAGCAGAGCTTTTCACGCGGATTTACGCATGGCTTCCTGGAAGGCACCAACAATAAAAAACTGGTGGACGGCACCTTCCCCAAAAGCCGGGGCGTGTACTTGGGCAAAGTGGAACAGATTTTGCGTGATGGGGTAGTCTGCCGCCTCGAAGCGCCTTTGAAACGCGGCGACGGCATTGTGTTTGATGCAGGCGATCCGACGAAAAAAGAGGAAGGCGGCCGGGTCTACGACGTACGCCGTAAGGGCGTCAAGCTGGAAGGCGGCGCCGATGAAGGCTGGGTGGTTGACATCGTCCCAGGCCGCAGCGATGTGGACCTGCGCCGGCTGCATGTCGGCGACCGGATTTGGAAGACCAACGATCCCGCGCTGGATAAAGCGCTGCGTCAGACCTACGAAACAGAGAAGCCATACCGTGTTTTCCCCGTAGACGTTCGGGTGGAAGGCCGGACAGGGGAAAAGCTGACGACCTGGTGGACGGATGTCCAGAAAGATGTCACCGTGCAGGTCGACTCTGAAATCGCGCTCGAGACGGCGCAAAAACGGCCGATGGATGCGGCGCTGCTTGAAGAGCAGTTCGGACGGCTTGGCGGGACGATTTTTCAGCTGAATACGCTGGAGGTGCGGCTGGAGGGCGAAGTGATTGTCCCCATGCGCGAACTGAATAACATCCGCCGCCGTGCAGTGGAGCTGTTGGCCGGGCAACGTCCGAAGCCGCCCGTGTATGTCAAACGTCAGGTTGAGGTGTACAGCGATGCGGCCGCAGGAACGGGCGCTGTAAGAGGGCGTGTGGATTCTAAATTGACGGCGCTCTGCCGCAGTCTACCGCAAGTGGAAGCCGCCCTGGCTGCAGGTGTCAAAAGTATCTACGCCGACTTTGAATTCATCAAGCAGTTTCCCGCTGCCGTCGAGGCGGTCCGTAAAGCAGGGGCGGAGATCGCACTTGCAACGCCGCGGATCCATATGCCTGGCGAAAACGGCTACCACGCCAATATTTTGCGTTTGCAGCCGGATGCGGTGCTTGTACGGAACACGGGGGCGCTTTATTATTACCTGCGTCATCGTCTGGAAAACCCCAGTGCCCGGCACCCGCGTCTGATCGGTGACTTTTCGCTGAACATTGCCAACCATAAAGCGGTGGATCTGTTCCTGGAATCGGGCTGCGACCTGGTGACCCCGTCGTATGATCTGAACATTCAGCAGATGATCGATCTGCTGGAACGCAGCGATACTTCACGGATGGAGATTGTCATTCATCAGCATCTGCCTATGTTCCACACCGAGCACTGCGTATACTGCACCTTCATGAGTGAGGGGACGGATTTTACGAACTGCGGACGTCCTTGTGAAGACCATCGCGCTTCGCTGCAGGATCGCATTGGCATGGCGCATCCGGTCCGGGTGGATGAAGGCTGCCGGAATACGGTTTATAACGCGATTGAACAATCCGGTGCGGAGTACTTGAACCACTTCCGCGATCTGGGCGTCGCCGCTTACCGGGTTGAGTTTCTGGAGGAAACGCCGGATCAGGTGACGGAGGTTATCGACTTGTACAACCGTGCGCTGCGCGGTGAGATTTCAGGGACACAGGTCTGGAAGACGCTCAAGGCAACCAATCAGCTTGGGGTAACCCGCGGGCAATTGGTGAAATAAATGTTTTTAGTCCTCGCATGGGTTGCGGGGGCTTTTTTTACATAAGGAAACAAGTGACAGTGGAACGACAGTTCTGCCCAAAACTGTTATAATGAAAGATAATGTGTTTATTTATGTGTTACGACACCGATACTGACAATTTAAAGGAGCCCTGATTATGAAAATTCGTAAAGCGATCATCCCGGCGGCGGGACTCGGTACCCGCTTCCTGCCGGCCACCAAAGCGATGCCTAAGGAAATGCTCCCTATCGTGGACAAACCCACGATTCAATACATTGTGGAAGAAGCGGTTGCATCCGGAATTGAGGATATTATCATCGTAACCGGTAAAGGCAAACGTTCGATTGAGGACCATTTTGATAACTCCTTTGAGCTGGAGTTCAACCTTGCCGAGAAGCAAAAATGGGATCTGCTCGACTCCGTCCGCAAATCGTCCGATATGGCCGATATTCATTATATTCGCCAAAAAGAACCAAAAGGTCTTGGCCACGCAATTTGGTGTGCCCGCAAGTTCATTGGAAACGAACCGTTTGCCGTTTTGCTCGGGGACGATATCGTTGAAGCGGATAAGCCGTGTCTGCGGCAAATGATTGATGTGTTCGATGAATACAAATCTTCTATCGTCGGCGTACAGCCGGTACCGTGGGAAGAAGTGTCCCGCTACGGTCTGGTGGATGGCACCGAATTGGCTGAGCGCGTCTACAAGGCGAACCGGCTGGTTGAGAAGCCGAAAAAAGAAGATGCGCCATCCAATCTCGCGATTTTGGGCCGCTACATTTTGACTCCGCGGATTTTTGATATGCTGGGCGAACAGCAGGTTGGCGTCGGCGGAGAAATTCAATTGACGGACGCCATTTCGCGTCTTAGCGAAGTTGAGCGGATTATCGCCTACAATTTTGAGGGGAAACGCCATGACGTAGGCGAAAAGATGGGTTTCATTCGTACAACTATCCATTACGCGCTGCAGCATGAAGAGCTCAAAGATGACCTGATGGCGTATTTGAAGGAAATTATCGAAAGCGACTCCAAGCAGCTTGAAGTGAAGTAACGAGGCATTATGCCTTTATTGTTGAATAGGTAGGAACGAGCCAGGAAGACCAGCATGGGCGGCGGGGGCGCCCGGTCGGCCTGGCTTTTTTGATTGGAATCCGTAACGGGAGTGACGACATTTGAAGAAAGTATGGTATACCGTCCCTTCGATCCTCTTTTTGGGACTTTTCTGCTGGGGCAGAATCTTGCTGCTTCAGAGCAAAAATATCGCGGCCGGTCCGGGCGAGCTGGTGCTGCCTCTGATTAAAGATTTGGGCACCGGTGTGCTGTTTCTGCTGCTTTTTTACGCGCTGACTAAAATCAATCGTTTTGCCGCTTACCTGCCTGCACTGGTTGTCGCCCTGCTGCATCTGGCGAACATGGAGTACATTTATGCGCTCGACCATGTCATTAACCTCACCGATTTGTCGATGGCTTCCGATCAGGAATTCATTCGCGGAACGTTATTTCACGTTAGTTTCCCGCTGTATTCGCTGGCCTTCACCATTACTTTAATGCTGGCAATCTATACGTTGGGCAAAACCTCGTTTATTCCCTTGAAAACAAAAATACTGCGCTGGTCTGCGTTTGGCGGCCTGCTGCTGTTGTATGGGTTCATTGCTGTTTATGCGAGCGGAGACTGGAAAACCGGGAGTTTTGTATCGGCTTCGCTCAGCAATACGGTTGCCGTCTTAACGTTTGACGATGAGGGGCTGACAGATTATCCTGCAGATATCGAACAGCGGATTCAAACGACAGAGAAACTGAAGCAGGGAGAATATTTGTTAGGCCCCCGCGGAACCTCGCCCAAAAACATCCTTATGGTCGTTATGGAGGGAATTCCCGGTGCTTACCTCCCGTCTGCGCAAGATTATTTGGAGGTCTCGAACGATATCCGCATGACCCGCCTGCAGGACAAAATCAAAGACCACAGCCTTGTTTTGCCCAATTATATTACCCATAACAATCAAACCATTCGGGGTATGTATTCGGTGATCAGCGGCGATTATCCGAACCTGGATGCTTCAACGCCAAAGGCTTACGAATATCTTCAGCTTAACGAAAGCGAACGCAAAAAACTGCTGCCGCAGCGGCTGAAGGAGCAGGGGTATCATACCGCATTTATTCAGGCGGCTAACCTGGAGTACATGTCTAAAGGCGATTTTATGAAGGCGGCAGGGTATGAAACGATAATTGGCGGGGAGAGCTTCACCCACAGCTATATTCCGTTTGGCTGGGGACCGGATGACAAAGCGTTTTTCGAGCAGAGCCGCACCTTTCTTGATGAACTGGACAGTAAAGGCAAACCATGGTTTGCGACGATGCTTACGGTAGGGACGCACCATCCGTATGCTGTTTCTGATGAATATGAAGACCGTTATTCCAGCCGAAAGGAAGCGGCGGTGGCGTATCTGGACGAGGCGTTGTCCGATTTTATCGACTATATCGATTCTTCCACATTTGCAAAAGACACACTGGTCCTGTTTATCTCCGACGAGTCGCACGGAGTGAACAACCAGCCTTACGGCTCCAACTGGGGTATTTTTGCGGCATATTCGCCTGAAATCGAAGGCCAGGTTGTGAACGATGGTGTATTTGGACAAAAGGACATCATGCTTTCCCTGCTGGATTATGCGGATCCTGCACTTGATGAGGAAACAGCCGGGCGGAGCGTGTTCCGGAAATACCGTGATGAAACGCCGATTTTGTTCGCCTCTCATTACACCGGCGATGTTTTTTACTCAACCCGCAAGGGTGAGGTGTATCAGGTCGACAACGGAGGCCAACTATACGAATTGAAATCGAAAAGCGGGGAAATGTTCGGCACGGACTATGAACGGACAGCTCTTACCGACAAGGAATTAAAAAAACAGATTTTAACGTACAAAAACTATATCAGCCGGCCAATGAGCTCGGATGATCACATCCGGATTGCCGGTCCAAAGGACTTTAAGCTAACTGGAGGCGGGGAAGAGATTATCAGTGACGGTCAGTTTCTGGCCCTGCCGGAGGAATCCTATGTCGATATCCATGTCGATTATACGATAAAGGGACTGAAGCAAGGAGAGACAGTGAAGCTGATGATCCAAGACGGTGTGCGGAAATATGAGCAGACCCTTGATGACGGACAGCCGGACGGACAAGTTACGCTGCGGTTTTATAACAAGCAATCAATGTCTGGTTACGCCTTCTCCTTCAAAGCAGCTGCCGGCTGGACAGGCACTGAGCCCAAAACATTCACTTTAAACGACCTCAGCATTGACTTTACTCCAAAGAGTGCAGGGGACGCGCAGGGAGTGGGTACGGTTCCTTTTGAAGCGAAGAGTAAGTAAGGTGAGATTATCAGGGATCAGATGCCAATGCAAAGAATAAAGAAGAAGGGCAGGCCTCCATTGTGAGGTCTGCCCTTTTGTATATCCTAACTAATCTGTGCTAGAACTTGGCTGCTACGATTTCATCAATTCGCGCCTGCTCGGTTGGCTCTGCCTGAATCAGAGCATCGTGAACCGCCTTGTCCATCTGCTGCCCTGAACGAAGCTGGGCGGCTAAATAGTAGCGGGCGATCTCGCGGTTGTTAAGATCCGCATAGTTATCGCTGAGCGCCTGCTGCAAAGTAGCTACAGCCTCTGCTTCACGTCCTGACATGAGCTGCATTTTGCCTGCATTCAGGGCGATCGTTGGGGTTACCTCAATCTGTCTTTGCCCTGGCTGAGGGTTTTGCGGCTGGGAAGCAATGTCGACCACCTGTTGATAAGCGGCGAGTCCTGCATTAAAGTATTCTTGTTTTTTGGCCTGGTCCTGCGAATGCAAGGCTTGATTGCCCATGTTAAAAGCGCGGCTGATGAGTTCTTCGTGCCAGCTGAGACTAAGCACAAACTGTGGAGCTTGATCCCGGAAGACGGCAAAAGCCTGTTCGCTTTGTCCCTGCAGTTCATACAATTGGGCTTGTTGTCTCCAATAGGTTTCATTAGCCGGTTCAGCACCAAGATGTGCTGTCAGGCTCTCTTGCGCCTGCTTGTAAAAGGCAGCGGCTTCCTCTTGGTTGCCCGACAGCTGCTTCATTTTTGCCATATTCATTGAGATCAACGGTGTAACCTCAAAAGCACGGCCTTGCTGCTGACCCGCAGGAAGCGTCTTTATATGTTCGACTCCGGCTACTACGTGCTCATAAGCATCCTGCCCGATCTTGAAATAATCCTGCTGCTTGTTAGGATCCTGAATTCCCATATTCAAAGACCGGGTAGTCAACTCCTCGTACCAGTCAATATCCCAATTGAACTTATCGGCATTATCCCGGTATATAGCGTAAGCAAGGTCGCTTTGACCCAGCAGATCGTAGAGAGTAGCCTGCTGCTTGAGCAGCAATTTGTTATAAGGCTCTTTCTTTAACGTACGGTTGAGTGCGTCCATAGCCTCTTGGGAGAATTGTTGATTTCCCGTTTGCTGGAACACAGACTGATCGACTGATGACAAATACAGCACCATTTCCGGATGGGTTGGACGATAAGACAGCGCCCGGTCGAGCGGTTCCTTAATGGCTTCGTACGATGAACTTACCTGAACCGTACGTTTTGTCTCCATTGCAGCACTTGCCGAAGAGGTGCTTCGGGCAGCAAAAACGACTACAACAACCGCAGCCAGAGCTAGAACGGCGGAATAACCCAGCTTAATGCCATTACCATTAAGCTTTCGACGAAGTGGTGCATGGTCCATAACGGCTGCCATTCCTGCAAGTCCAATAAAGACCAGGAGTCCCATAAAGGCGTAACTCATGTTGAAGTCAAGGATACTATGAATCAGTATCGACATGGCGATAATCACATAGAAGAACCCGTTCTCCCATTGATCGCGTTCGCGGTGTTTAACATATCCGCGAATATACTTGTAGAAGATATAAAGGATGAAGCCCATAAAGATCAGGAAACCAACGATTCCGACTTCGATTAAATATTGAAGGAAAAAGTTATGCGCCTGACGGCTGGTATACGGGTTGTTTTGATATTTTTCATACAGCGAAGCCCAGCCGCCGCCGCCCGCGCCAAGTACGGGATAATCCTTCACAACTTTAAGAGCATCTTTATAAAACGTAAACCGTTCAAGCACACTATGCTGCTGGAAGTTGATGTTTTCAAACCGCACGGCAACATTGGCCGGCAAAATATTGCGTACATTAGTCGCGATCAGCAGATATGCAGCTAATGCCACAAGGGCAGTGGCACCAATCGGCAGCCACAGGTTGCTGAGTCTGCGCCGGGACAAAGGCTCCAGCTTAGCTTCAAGCCATGGCGCTACAAAACGCTGGATGACCCAGCCGAGAACCGCCATAAGCACTGAAGCGCCAATCAGGTAACCCCAGCCTTTAGCGGACAGCGCAGTGCTGGGATTGGTGCTGAGCTCTTGTCCTATGTTCGAAATCGGGTTCAGTACAGCCAAGGATATGATCCCAGCAAGAGCTAGATAAACCACCCACAAAATTTGCTGTGCGGGCCGCAAGAACAGCAGCAGCAACACAAAAACAACCGGCATCAGCACAAGGCCGCCGCGTGACAACGTCAAAAACATGGAGATGATGATCGGTACCAGCATAAAGGCGTGGGTAAGCATACCATACCATTTTTTTGAGCGAATCAAGGCGAATACCGCTACAAACAAGAAGGCCATCGTAAAAGCTGCATAGGTGTTGGCGTATTGAAAAATAGCGGTTAGGCGTAGGCCATTGGAGTCCGTCATTACGGAATCAAGATAAATTCCGTTATACACCGTGTTGGAGAACCAGCCGACTAACGATCCGGCTAGCTTGGCGTTCCCGAGCCAGTTCATCAATCCAAAGCCGACAATTACATAAGAAACTGTTAACACGGCGTATTGTATGATAACATTGATTTGTTTGCTTCGAAGGAGGTAGAGACTAATAATAAAAATCGCCGCATACATCGTCTGGACGAACACCATGTTGACTGCCAAATAGTGAGAAGCGGCATTGATGACGGCAAGCGCATAGGTAAGAGGAAGCAGAAGAACTGCGACCGCAAGCGCATCCCTATTATCTTGAAGCGAGAACTGCTTGTAATACCCGCCGATCCAGACAAGCAGAAGTAGACAACAGATCAGCGAACCGATGTAGAGCGGCTTCTCATAGTCCATCATTTGCCCGTTAAATAATCCCACTTGAAACGGAGCCCATACTAAAAATACAATGAAGCCAATGATTAATACCCACGTGAGAGAAGAGAGCTTCTTCGCGTTTCTCGACTGCACGGCGTTTTTGCCGTATACTGGATTCGACAACTTTATTATCTCCTTTTTTAATAGTACATAGTTGTGCCTATTTAAATGTTATTATTTTATTAATATATTAGTCAAGTAACAGGGCTGTTCTTGCTGTATATTACAAATAATTGCATATCTAGAAAAGGCGAAAGAAGCTAGTTCTAGAAGTTAGTTTATTAGTAGAGGAGCTTTAACCAGTGAAATTGCGTAATAAGACAAAGTTTGCTAAATTCATCATCGTATTCGTCAGTGCTTTTTTTATTTTGTACTTCTTATTGTCAATGTTTCTGCAAGCTTCTCATAACATGAACTTGTCTATAACTTTAAAAAGTGGAAATGAGGATTACTTTCAAGTTTATTATATTGAAGCTAAAGAGAAGTTAAGTGAGGAACAATCGGAAGTAGCTAACTATAAAAAGGCCGACTCATATGAAAAGCTGAACTTTAAACTCGGAGCTGACATCTCGTCCCTCCGTCTAGACTTGGGGACAAAGCCCGGTGAAGTTTCAATCAAGCATATTGCATTTGGCTCTTTTTTTCATTCTTATTCATTTGACTTGAAAAATTTGAGTTTGAAGAACAGCAATCAAGTAGACGAACTGAAACTAAATAAATCAGACGAATTGATAGCAAAAGTAGCAGGTACAGATCCTTATGTAGAACTTATCCCATCTTCCGAGCTTAAAGAATCCATTATGCAAGACAACAGAGCAGCAAAAGATCTAATAGCAGCTCTTATAGCGTTAATAACTTCAATTGTGCTCGTTTTGTTACTTAAAATAAGAAGGGATATATATGATCTCGTAAAAGAACTTTATGCACATAAAAAAATGTTGTATTTTTTATCGGTTAACGATTTCAAAACAAAATATGCAGGATCGTATTTAGGGGTGGTTTGGGCTTTTGTTCAACCGGTGATAACTGTATTGATTTATTGGTTTGTTTTTGAGATAGGCTTTAGATCGGGACCAGTGCAGGATGTTCCCTTTGTCCTGTGGTTAATAGCTGGATTGGTGCCGTGGTTCTTTTTTGCTGAAGCGTGGGGAACTGCAACTAACTGTTTGATCGAATATAGTTATTTAGTTAAAAAAATAGTTTTTCAAGTCAGATTATTACCGCTTGTGAAGATTATGTCCTCTTTTTTTGTTCACGTATTTTTTGTCGGTTTAACCTTTGTCATATATTTATTGTATGATATTAGACCGTCAATTTATGCGGTACAGGTGATTTATTACTCGTTGGCAGCTATTTGTTTTGTTTTTAGTATCTCTTTAATCACAAGTTCGTTAATTGTATTCTTTAAAGACTTAGGGCAGATAATCAGCCTTTTATTACAATTTGGAATGTGGCTCACCCCTATCCTTTGGAGCTCTACGATGCTTCCTGCTTCCTACAGATGGTTGCTGAAAGTTAACCCAGCTTATTATATCGTAGAAGGATACAGAGATTCCCTGATTCATAAAGTTTGGTTTTGGGAAAGGTACAATCAATCCATATACTTCTGGCTGCTGACTGCTGTGTTGTTTTTGATTGGAATTGTCATTATGAAACGAACAAAACCGCATTTTGCCGATGTTTTATAGAAAAGGTGAGATAAATGAGTCAAGAAGTTGCAATTAAGGCAGAGCATGTCTCGAAATTATATAAACTATATGAAAAGCCTGTAGATCGATTGCGCGAAGCCCTAAGTCCGAGGAAAAAGAGCTACCACCGTCCTTTTTATGCTTTAAACGGAGTCAGCTTGGAAATTTCAAGGGGTGAAGTTGTTGGAATAATCGGTAAAAATGGAGCCGGCAAGTCTACAATTTTGAAGATTATTACCGGAGTTTCATCGCCGTCTTCTGGTACGATTGAAGTTAATGGGAAAATATCTGCTCTTCTGGAACTGGGTGCAGGATTTAATTTGGAGTACACCGGCATAGAAAACATATATTTAAATGGAATGATGATGGGATTCAGCCGAGAAGAAATGCAGGGGAAATTGGATGATATTTTAGCTTTTGCTGACATTGGAGATTTTGTATATCAACCTGTAAAGTCTTACTCCAGCGGGATGTTCGCGCGTTTGGCATTTTCAGTTGCAATTAATGTGGATCCGGACATATTGATAGTTGATGAAGCACTGGCAGTGGGAGATTTAAAGTTTCAGATCAAATGTATGGAGAAATTTAGTGAATTCCGAGACAGGGGTAAAACGATTTTATTCGTTTCTCATGATATAAATAGCATCAAAAGATACTGCAATAGAGCGATTTGGTTGCATGGAGGAAGAGTGCAGGCCCAAGGTGATACGGATGTTATTTGTGACAGATATACTGATTTCTTAAAATATGGTGATTCTTCCTCCGCTAAACAAAAGGTTGCTGTTGAACCCTTAAAATTAAGAGATGACATAATTGGCGTCATAGAAAATCTCCAGATTCTAAATAACGAAGGTCAGCCTTTGGAGGAGATTGAGCATAGTTCTCGATTTAAGCTGAAAATTGATTTTGCGATGAATACTACAGACATTGATATAGTTATTGGGGTGGCAATTCACACCATAGATGATATTTATGTCTGTGGAATCAATACACTGTTAGACAATCAAAAAATTGCATATAAAAAAGGGCTAAATACGATTTATTTGGAATATAAACAGTTTAATCTTTTAGGCGGTTCATACTATTTTGATATTGCCATCTTCGAAAAAAATGCACATGTCCCAATCGACTATAAGGCAAAAATAAAAGAGTTTTTCGTGAAATCGGCCTACATTGGTGAGGGAATATGCATTATACCCCATAACTGGAAAGTGGAAGGTGACGAGGATGAAATATAATTTTCAACTGGAATTATCTTCGAAAAATTCGTTGTCCTTAATCTTGAAAAAAATCACCCAAGGCGCTACAGTACTGGAGTTTGGTCCTGCTGCAGGCAGGATGACAAAGTATATGCAAGAGACCTTGAACTGCAAAGTGTATATCGTCGAGATTGATGAAGAAGCAGCAAAGATAGCCTCCGCTTATGCTAAGGAAACTATTATAGGTAACATTGAGGATTACATTTGGTACAGTAAATTCAAAGACATCAAGTTTGATTTTATTATCTTTGCAGATGTATTGGAACATCTATACGATCCGCACACTGTCTTAAATAGAGCACAGAAACTTCTAGCAGAGAATGGATCGATAATAACATCAGTGCCAAATATTGCCCACAACAGCGTTATTATAGACCTTTTGCAAAATAAGTTTAATTATAGGCGGACAGGGCTACTCGATGATACTCACATTCGTTTTTTTACACATGAAAGCCTGCACGGAATGATCAATTCTTGTAACTTAACAGCTATTTGGGAAGAAGCGATTATCAAAAAAGTCGGAGATACTGAATTAAATAATTATTTTGATGAGTTACCCAAGGGTGTTGTTAAATATTTGAAAAACAGGCCCTTGTGTGACATTTACCAGTTTGTTGTGCAACTCCAACCCAAATTGGCTTATTCCGATAGTTTAAACAAGGTCAGTAACCTTGGTAGAACTGGTGATTACTACTACACTCAATTGTACGTGGATTGTGGTGGAGGATTCAACGAAGATAGCAGTATTCGGCTGAGGGCATTTGTAGAAAAGCAAATTCATACTTACGAGTTTGATCTGAGCGATTTTGAAAACGTCGAAGAGATTAGATTCGATCCTTTGAATGTTGATTGCACTATAGAGATGCTGGAGATGTATTGTCTAGATGAAAAAGGGGAACAAGTTAAGGTTGAAGGTTTACATGCTAATACAGAGTTGAATTTCAAGCAAATATATGTATTTTTATCCGATGATCCCCAAATTCATTTCAAGACATCTTCTCGTAAAATCAAATCTTTTTTTGTCCGATTTAGAGTTGTCAATTATGAAACCGACAATTTTGAGTGGTTAATTAACCTCTTTAGAGAGATGAATGAATATACTCTTAACCATAACAAAGATGAATACGAGAGCAAACTACAAGAATTCTCGGAAATAAATAGGCTCCTGAAAACGGACAGTGAGATGATAAATAATCAATTAAATATCATTTTCGAAGAAAAGACTGAGTTGGTGCAAAGGCTTAAGGTGATTGAATCAGAACTGGAATTACTAACAACGGGAAAGAAACAAATGGAGGAAAAAGTGAATAAGCTTTCCTCTTCTCTTCAAAATTATGAAAATGACCTTCTTGAAGCGAATAAGCAAATAGTGGCATTAAATCAGGAAGTGCAATTGAAACAAAATGAAATTGCTAAAATCTATTCAACAAAGTTAGGGAGACTCCTCAGAAAACTTACAAAATAAATACTTATGAATGGTGTGATCATTTTTGAGCGGTGCTAGACTACTTGATGAAATACTAAGCAGGAATAAGATGAAACAGAATATGTTGCGACGAACGGCCTCCATTGTATCAGTTGCTGTCGAGAACGCTGAAGTTAAAGACAATGGTTTGGTGATCGCAACGTCAACAGAGCCAGTTGAATTAAAATTTGAGGTTCAATCGACCGGCAACTTTATGAAGATAGTGTATAACTTTCTTGATATGAAAGGAACCTCAGAACTAGTTATTATTGTTGAAGGAGAAGGAAGTGAAAGAGAAGAGCATAAGTTAGGAAACTTCTTCGGCACAAGTATTCCTTTTTACTTAAAGGCGAACTTTAAAGTAAAGCTTATAACATTTCAAATTAGTGCTGCTGAAGAGATCCAAATAAGGCAGCTTGAGCTTATATCAATAAGTGAAGCAGAGTATAAATTTAACAAAATTAAGCAGTATTCAATTAAATTAAATAAATTAATTAGCAAACAGCCTCATTTAAGGAGAAAATTTTTTGAGGAGTTGAAGTCGAATGGACTGAAGCATACATTAAGAAAAACTAAGCAGAAATTGTATAATAGCAACAATAACTATAACAATATTCACGTTCTACCCCCCGTTCGAACACAAAAAGTTGGACAAACTTCAGTGTCTCCAATTTTGTTTATTTGTCATGAGGCCCAAAATGCTGGCGCCTCAATTCTTTCATTAAACCTTGTAAAAACCATGAAAGAAATGTTCAAAAAGGAGATCATTGTTATCCTATTAAAAGGCGGCCCCTTAGAAAAAGACTTTTCTGAATACGCGACTGTAATAAGTCTCAATCAGAATTCTTTATCCTACTTAGAGAACGAAAATGAAGTGAAAAAGGTTGTTGTAGGTTTAAAGGAACAAAATGTAAAGTTTTGCATCGCGAATTCTGTAGTCTCTAATATAATGGCAAAAATTCTCTCTGAGCATGGCATAAAAGTAATTTCTTTGATACACGAGTTGCCGACTTCGATTATCACCTACAATTTTAATGAGGCTGCTCAATTTGTGTGTCAATATTCTGACAAAGTTGTATTCCCAAATCAGTTTGTAAAAAAGGCATTTGAAAAACACTTTTCTCTCATTGAAGACAAAATAATGATTCGGCCCCAAGGGATTTATAAAAAACGAATGGGTTCTTTAAACAAAGAGCAATCCAAAAAGGAATTGTGTAATTCTCTTGGAATTTCAACAAACTCTAAAATAATTTTGGGTGGCGGCTATGGGGATATAAGAAAAGGCATTGATCTTTTCTTTGCTCTTACGAAAGAGATCGTCCTTGAGGAAGAAAAAGGAGATTATCATTTTGTATGGGCGGGGCAGTTAGACTCAGTATTAGAGAAGTGGATGGTTCATGATGCAGAAGTACTTGGATTAATGCCGAACATCCACTTAATGGGGTTCCAATCGAATATGCTTCCTATACTTCAGGGAGCAGATGTTTTTATTCTCCCTTCTAGAGAGGATCCATTTCCCTCGATTGCTCTTGAAGCTATAGATAATGGTACACCAGTGGTAACCTTCGATAGTAATGGGGGAATGCCGGAATTCATCAGGAAAATTGGAATGATTCCATCATCATACTTAAACGTAAGTGAAATGAAAAACGAGATTTTTAGAATTTTAAACCACCCCGTTTTATATGATCAAGTTGTTCAAGAAGGACTTGAACTAGTTGAAAAAGACCTTAACTTTAGTGAGTATGTAGCTGATCTATTATCTCTCTCGTCTCCCGGTAAAAATCAAAAATCCAGTGTGAGTGTGATCATACCGAATTATAATTATGAAGCCTATTTGCCTGAAAGACTGATGTCGATAGTAAATCAGACCGTACAGCCTCATGAGATAATTTTTTTGGATGATGTTTCAAAAGACGAAAGTGTAAAGGTTGCTCAAGCGTTTCTTCAGAAACACAAAATTCCGTTCAAAATAATTAGAAATGAAAAGAATAATGGATGTTTTGGTCAATGGATAAAAGGGATTAATTTAGCTGAAGGAGAATATGTTTGGATCGCTGAAGCAGACGATTTCTGCGAAATTGACTTTTTAGAAAAACTAACACCTTTATTTGAAGATGATGAAGTGAATTTGGCTTACTGTCAGTCCGAAATTATCGATGGCCAATCTAGAAAAGTCGGGTTTAACTACGAAAGCTATACAAAAGACCTCTCAGAGACTAAATGGAGCTCCAGCTACAGTGTGGAGGGGAGACACGAAGTAGTACAAGCGCTTGGAATAAAAAACACTATTCCCAATGCAAGTGCAGTGATTTTTAGGAAAGCAGCGTTGGCCGGTATCGAAAACGAATTGAAGGATTATAAAATTGGTGGAGACTGGCTTGCTTATTTATATGTGCTGAGAATAGGCAAGATTGCCTTCTTATCGGAAACTCTTAATTATCACAGAAGACATTCTTCTAGTATCGTCAGTAGAAGTGAACAAAGTCTGGGGTTTTATAATGAATTAATTAACATCAAACGATTTGTCATTGAAAACTTCCAGATCCCAAAATCCCAAATGCATGCTTTCCTAAATCTTGTGCCCAATGAATATGCACGTTTAGGATGTAAGGGTTATGAAAGTAATAATATAATGGACAACGATAAGTTAGCAGGAGCATTCGAAAGCCTTGTGAATGATTGCAGACATTCCATGGATAAATATAACTATTTAAATAGTAGGAAAAAAATCCTGTTTGTCGCTCCAGACTTTGAAGTGGGGGGAGGGCAAATGTTAGTAGTTAGACTGGCCAACTTTTTTTCGGCATATCAAGAAGTTTATATCTACAATGCCCGTCCATGGTTGGTCGATAGAGTGATCACAACAATGATATCAGAGAGTGTAACAATTCTTCCTAGTAATGGTGATCCTAATGAGCTAGGAGCTTATATGGACTCAATTGGTATTGAAGTTGTTAATTCTCACATTTGGTGGTCAGACAAAATAACTTACCGGGCCATCAAAAACAAACCGTTAACACAATGGGTCCTTTCGATGCATGGTTGCTATGAAGCACTAATGAAAAATCCGGATTGGGATATAGATTTTGAAGGACTTGTTAAACCTGTTCTGGATAGAGCAAATCATATTATATATGCCACAGATAAGAATTTGGAGATATTTAGTGAAGTTAAAATTAACACACCATCCAAACGACGGAAAATTTATTACGGGTATCAACTTCAAAATATACCTAAAAAAAACAAGCAGGATTTAGGCATTGAAGAGAATTCTTTTGTATTCGGACTGGTATCACGTGCGATAAAGGAAAAAGGTTGGGAGGAGAGCATCAAGGCCATTATTGAACTAAACAAAAACTATGATAATAAGGCACACCTTATATTAGTTGGGAATGGCGCTTATGCTGAACAGATTAAGAAAGCCTATGAGAAATATAGTTTTATCCATGTAGTCTGTAATTTAACTAAACCATCCGAATGGATTGGTTGGGTTAAGGTTTTTGATGTCGCATTGCTCCCAAGCTATTTTATTTCAGAGAGCCTGCCAAATTCTATCATTGAGTATCTTGCCTATAACAAGCCTGTAATATCAACAAATTTAGGTGAGATTAAAACGATGTTATACGCTGAAAACACCAATAAGTATGCTGGAATTATACTTGAGCTCAATAATGAGCGAAAAGTGGAAGTGGATGAACTCACTAACGCTATGAGTACTTTAATGAGTGATACAAAAAAGTTTCATGAACTCAAAGAAAATACGAGTTTTTTATTTCAACAATTCTCAATGGAAAGTTTTGCCTCGAGCTATTTCGAACTGTTCTGAAATTAGAGATTTGAGGAAGACTTATTAAAAGGAAGGGATTGTTGATAGAATGAAAATATTTATTCTGGGAGGAGCCGGATTTATCGGCTCCCACTTGGCCCGGCAGCTTCATCAAGCTGAAAACGTCGTTACCGTATATGATAGAAATGTAAACCTTAAGATGCTGCCAAACGGCATATCCAATATTATTGAAGGCGATTTTTTGAATGAGGGAGGCTTTGAGGAGTTACTGGCTGATCAGGATATTATTATTCATCTCATTAGCACTGTATCACCATATACCTCAATGATTAATCCTACAGATTCTTATAAGCTGGATGTAATAAAAACAATTGAACTTTTAGAAGCTGCAAAGAAAATGAATGTCGGGAAAGTCATCTTTCTTTCCTCAGGAGGTACTGTCTATGGAGACCATGGGGATGCTGAACTGCTAAATGAAGGTTTTAATTGCAATCCTCTAAATCACTATGGAATTATGAAATTAACTATCGAGAAGATAATGCTCCTCTATAACCAATTGTTTGGTATGGAGAATATTGTACTTAGAGTTGCTAACCCATATGGAGTTGGGCAGGATCCTAGCAAAAAAATAGGTGCTGTTTCAGTTTTTTTAAATACCATTTTGCAGGGTGAGAGCATAACGCTTTATGGAGATGGTTCTACTACTAGGGACTACATAGATATCGATGATGTGTGTAATGCTATTGTGGCTGCTGTTAGCTATAGAGCTTCCAGTTTTGATATTTTGCCCGTATTCAATGTGGGAACTGGTATAGGAACTAGTATTGTAGATATTATAAGGAAAATAGAGCATTACACCAGTTTGAATGCCAACATAGACTTTAAAAGTATGAGGAGTATTGATGTAAAACGAAATGTTCTTGATCCACGTCGAGCTAAGGAATATCTTGGGTTTAAAGCTCAGATAAGTATCGATGAAGGAATCAAAAAGTTGGTCAATAACTATTTAAACACAAGGGAGTAAAATGAAGGTTACGGTTATTATCCCTAATTTTAATGGTGAGCGTTATTTGGCAGATTGTTTAAAAAGCTTGTTAAATCAAAGTTACACTGATTATGAAATAGTTATTGTGGACAACGGTTCAACTGATAATAGCATCAAAGTCGCAATGAAGATTGCACCACAGGTGACTGTCTATAGACTAGACGGTAATAGAGGTTTTAGTGCAGCTGTAAACTATGGTATTACACACTCTAATAGTGAATATGTGGTTCTGTTGAATAATGACACCATTGCTACAGAAACTTGGCTTCAAAATTTAATTGAAAGTATAGAAAGTGCTCCGGAGGCTTTTTCGTATTCTAGTAAGATGATTCAGTACTATTCTCCAGAACAAATTGATAATGCTGGCGACGAAATGACTTTTTTTGGATGGGCATATCAGGAGGGACATGGAGCAAATATAAACTCCTACTGTACTAATAGAGAAATATTTTCTTCTTGTGCAGGATCGGCAATTTACAGAAAAAAAGTATTCGACACCATTGGTTTATTTGATGAGAATTTTTTTGCGTATCTAGAGGATGTGGACATTGGGTATAGGGCCAGACTTGCAGGCTATAAAAATTATTATTGTGCAAGTTCATTAGTTTATCATATAGGTAGTGCAACAACTGGACACGGATACAATCCATTGAAGGTTAAGTTGTCAGCAAGAAATAGTTTTTATTTGTTGTACAAAAATTTTTCGGTTTTGCAGTGGGTAGTTAATACCCCGTTTCTAATTATCGGGCATTTATCTAGGTACTGTTTTTATAAACGACTGGGATTTCACAAAGATTATTTGGACGGACTTAAAGAAGGTTTTGGAAATAGGGAAAACATTGGATCCCGCTACTGCAAAAATAGTAATGCTAAGAGCATATATAAAATTCAGATATATATAATGAAAAAAGGGGTTCAATATACTCTGAAAAAGGGGAAAAAGATACTGGGTATACGGCAGGTTTGATTAACAAAAGATCGGAAACATTCTCTTAATATCACATAAGTTATGTATAATAAATATTAATAAAGGAGTCTTCCCATGAAACTTCTCGTTACCGGCGGAGCCGGCTTTATCGGCAGCAACTTTGTAATTTATATGCTGCAGCAGCATCCCGAATACAAAATCGTCAACATAGATGCTTTGACCTACGCAGGTAATTTGGAGAACTTAAAATCTGTGGAAGGGAACCCGAACTACACCTTCGTCAAAGCGGACATCACAGACGCGGCCGCAATGGATGCGCTGGTCGCAGATGGTGTGGATATCGTGGTGAATTTTGCTGCAGAATCGCATGTGGACCGGAGTATACTGGAACCTGAAGTGTTTGTCAAAACCAATGTTTTGGGGACGCAAGTGCTGCTGGATGCAGCCAAGAAGCACAATATTACAAAATTTGTTCAAGTATCGACAGATGAAGTATATGGTACCTTGGGCGAGACGGGATTGTTCACGGAGGAAACTCCGCTGACGCCAAACAGCCCTTACTCTGCAAGTAAAGCTGGCGGCGATTTGATGGTTCGTGCCTATCATGAAACCTTCGGACTGCCGATGAATATTACCCGGTGCTCCAACAACTATGGCCCGTATCAGTTCCCGGAGAAATTAATACCGCTGATGATTTCCCGCGCTCTGGCTGATCAAGCGCTCCCCGTATATGGAGACGGTTTGAATATCCGCGACTGGCTGTATGTAGAAGATCACTGCAGCGCGATTGATCTTGTTATTCACAAAGGAGTAAACGGCGAGGTTTACAACATCGGCGGTAACAATGAGCGGACCAATGTACACATCGTTAAAACGATTTTAGCTGAGCTTGGTAAACCTGAAACGCTGATTACGTATGTCCAAGACCGTCCTGGACATGACCGACGCTATGGCATTGATCCAACCAAAATCACGCGAGAATTGGGCTGGAAGCCTAAGCATACCTTTGAGACCGGAATCAAAGAAACCATTCAATGGTACTTGAACAATAAAGAATGGTGGGCTCGCATCCAGTCCGGAGAATATCAAAAATATGCACAGCTTCAATACGGTGAACGCCTTGGGGATTCGCTATGAAGGTTCTGGTTACCGGAGCGGCCGGACAATTAGGCCAGGATATGGTCCTCCTGCTACAGCGGGAGGGACATGAGGTTCTTGCATGCGACCGGGCGGAAATGGATATTACGGATCTTGCCCACTGCGAAAAAGTTATTGGAGCGTTTGGACCGGAAGCGGTCATCCACTGTGCTGCTCATACTGCGGTGGATGCTGCTGAGACGGATATTGATGCAGCCTACTTAATCAATGCAACGGGAACGCGAAACGTGGCGGTGGCTACGGAAAAAGCCGGAGCAAAGCTGGTTTACATCAGCACGGATTATGTTTTTAACGGGCAGGGTACTCGTCCTTACCATGAATATGATAATACAGATCCGCAGAGCATTTACGGCAAGTCCAAGCGTGCAGGCGAAGTTTTGGCGCAGACGCTGAACAGCCGTTACTTTATCGTTCGGACCTCTTGGGTATACGGAAAGTACGGCAACAACTTTGTCAAAACTATGCTGAAGCTGGGCCAGGAGAAGCCTCTGCTCCAAGTGGTTAACGATCAAAAGGGCTCGCCGACGTATACCGTGGATTTAGCCCGCTTCCTGCTGAAGCTAATCCAGACGGAGAAGTATGGGTTTTATCATGCCTCCAACAGCGAAGCTTGTACCTGGTATGAGTTCACTCAGGCTATATTTGCCGAGGCAGAGGAATTGCTTGGCTTAAAAATGACAGCGCGTCTTGAGCCATGCGGAACCGAGCAATTCCCTCGTCCCGCCCCTCGGCCCAGTTACTCGGTGATGGAGCATCTCTCCATTCGGACAAATGGATTCGAGGATCTTAGACCTTGGCGGGAAGGACTACGGGACTTTTTAAAGGAACTTCAAAACTCCAACCAGTGATGTATTTGAAACTGGGGGGGACGGACCAAACACGGAATGACGAACTTTGGAACAAACAGTAGGTGTTATAGTATAGTAGGCTAGAGACTTCGAAACAGCTCGGCTGCAAGTAAACTCCAGACAAACGTCTGGAGTCTTTCTTTCGGTTAATTTTATCCTAAGAAAAAGTATGACTAGTTGATTCTACAGTAATTTGTTGCGGCTCAAAAAATGAGAGAGTATCAGACGATTCAAAAATTGGAATTTTATATTCCCGTTTTTGTTTTTTCGGTATAATAGGTTCATTACAGTTGCCCAAAGGATGAGTTATGAACAGATCTACGGTAAGCGTACATATCGTGACATATAACAGTGAATGCGATATAGCAAATTGTATAAATGCAGTGCTTCTACAGAATTACCCGATTCAGCAAATTGTTGTAGTGGACAATGCATCTTCTGATGGCACAATAGAGCAGGTTGAGTTGATTAACGCCGAGATCAAGGACAGTGGCACAGCGCTCCATCTCTTTCGCAACACTGACAACACCGGCTTCGCCCCCGCACACAACGCGGCCATTGATCAGACCGATACAGATTACTGCCTAGTCCTCAATCCAGATGTAACTTTGGCGCCGGACTATGTGTCCCGACTCGTAGCAGTGATGGAGGCGAATCTGCGGATCGGAAGCGCGACGGGAAAGCTGCTCTTGAAACGTGATTCTTCGCTTGTCGATAGCACCGGTCTGCGGATGAACAGGGCACGGCGCGCGTTTGATCGAGGGATGGAAGAGCCCGCAGAACATTGGAACGAATCGGGAGAGGTGTTTGGCGTATCCGGCGCCGCGGCAATGTATTCCCGGAGAATGATTGAGGACATTTGTGTGGATGGCGATTTTTTTGACGGTGATTTTTTTGCGTATAAGGAAGATGTTGATGTCGCGTGGCGGGCACGCTTGTATGGCTGGACCGCTTATTATGATGCGGAGGCGCTAGGCTACCACGAAAGAGGTTGGAAACCGTCCGGACGAGGCGGTAAAGCACTGTTCATTCGGAGAATCTCTTACATTAACCGCTATAAAATGCTGTACAAAAATGAACCGGCCCGTACTCTCCCGTTTACACTTGCCGTATCGCTTCCATATGAAATTGCAGCCCATGGCTATATGCTGCTAAAGGAGCGTGATCTGTTCGGGGCATGGAAGCTGTTCAGGAAGCAGTGTCGCAATCTTCGTCGTAAAAGAAAAGAGATTCAGCGGATTGCTGCTGAGCGGAGAAGAGTAGGCCGAAGCTGGCTATAGATCATAGCAGGTCAATATAATGCTTTCCGTTGTCAATGCACAGAAAGGTGTTTCTAAGTAACAAATAGATTCTTCTGACAGAATCTATTGATTAGAACATGAATTTCAGTTTTCGTGTCTTACCCTACGGGCATAATACATAAAAAGTGAGTGTAAACTGATATACTATGCTAATTGATTTCTTCATTAGGAAAGGTATAAATCATGAAAAAAAATGTCGATTATATTGACTCTTTAAAAGGGATAGGTGCAATACTTATAGCTTATTATCATATAAGTGGTCTTATTGGAACTCCTACTAGTTCATTACAGACATTTAATAAGATAGCGGATGTACTATCCTCTATAGGATATATTCCAGTAGAAATGTTTTTTTTCTTTTCTGGTTATTTAATGGTATACAATTATGCTGATAAAATTAAAGATATTGCGTTTTTTGAGTATATAATTAAGCGAATTAGAACAGTATACCCTTTCCTAATGATTAATTTAGTAGGGTGCTCTCTGTATATTATTATAAGTGGAGGGAATGTTAGTTTATATCAAATCCTATATAACCTATTATTTCTCCAGAGTGGATACTTCCCAGGTGGTGGAGATTTTCGCATAGATGTTGCAGGTGGAGGGACATGGTTTTTAGCACCGCTACTTTTATCCTATATCATATTTTTTTATGTATCTAAGTATAAGAGTGAAGAAAAGGCATTCGGAGTCTATGGTGTCATTGTAATAATTGGAATGATTGCATTGAAAAATAATTGGAATTACCCGATTTTCAATGGGTACATGTTACGAGGTTTGCTAGGATTTTTTACAGGATGTTTATTCAGTGTAGTGGTGAAAAAATACGGATTCAATTATACCAAATCAGTTAAAGTAGGCATGCTAGTTGTTTTCTTAGCGTACTTAAGTTTAATTGTTTTTGGCGAATACACTAATACTATTGATTTTATCGTAGTCACTGATGTACTAATTTTACCTTGTATTATTATGATTATTGAGAGCTTTGGGTGGCTTAAAAAGATTATTGAAGTTAACTTCTTAAGAAGATTAGGTAAACTATCGATGCATTTATTCTTCTTAAATCTACCTGTGGCTTATTTCTTTAAATTAATAATAAGTGACCATTTTACCATATCTAACTGGGTTCAAATAATGCTGTATTTGGTTTGTTTGTTATCATTTTCAGTGTTATTAAATTTCCTTATTATTAAGTTTGCAAGCCTGAATAATTCAAAAAAACAAGGAGCTATTTAATTTATTTCTTAATCCATATTAAACCGGGGAAGTTACTCAGAGAAAAACTGAATACTATTTGTGCAATGCCCCCAATGTCAGGACAAAATTTTTGAGAAATAAGTTAACCCAAGAGGCCGTTCGTCGATCATGGTTACGAAAAACGGATATAACGAACTGGCCCTTTTGCAGCACACGCTAAGGTTTGCGGATTCGTTGAGGAGTATGCAATACTTAAGTGAGTGGAACATCGTTCCGCCCGGTTGCTGTCTATTGTTAGCTCTTGCTATCCATCGTGGCTTTTACTTTTGCTTCTTTAGCATTGGTTGTACTAATCGATTAAGCCCATTCGGATATAGGTAATGTTTATTACCCAGACCTGTTCGGGTAACCAGTTCTTAAGCCACAAATCAGATAGGGACGGGTATAATTATGCTGGCGCTTACTCTGGTTTGGCTTTGGATAAATTGTTCTAAGCCCATAAGCTTTCATACTCCTTTCTACTTTGTCAGCTTTGCCTCAATCTATGCCATATACAATACCTGCGTTAAAAACAATGATGTGATGGAGTTGTGGCTGGGACAATTGGATTTATTATTTAGACTATTGCTGGCACAGCTCATTGGTATCGTCTGAGTGGATCGCTAGTGTGAATTTTCAGCGTTAAACCGTCGCCGGTATACACCGCCGCTAAAATCGCCGGGTTAAATTACTTGCCTAGACGATTGGCATAACCGCTGGCATAAACCGCCATTATGAATATCCGCACGTTAGGCTCGGGATTCCTTCTGTTCCCGGGTCTTTTTTGTGCTATAATAGGTGTCGATAGATTACTATATTTGTCAGGAGCGTTCGCATCGTGGATATGGATGTCAGCTTGTTGATTTTGAACTACAACACGTGCCGCCTGACGGTGGATTGCCTGCGGTCGGTCTATGAGTCCGAGACGCGCTATACTTACGAGATTATTGTGATCGACAATCACTCACAGGATGATTCGGTGAAGGTGATCCGGGAGCAGTTCCCGGAGGTGAAGCTCATCGAGAATAAGGAAAATACCGGGTTTGCCAAGGCGAACAACCAGGGTATGCAGGCCGCTTCGGGAAGATATGTGCTGCTGCTTAATTCTGACACACTAGTGGAGAAAGACACGCTGGAGACGATGGTGTCCTTTATGGATGATCATCCGGATATTGGCGCATCGGGCTGCAAAGTAGTGCTGCCGGACGGAGCGCTGGACAAGGCGTGCAAACGCGGGTTCCCGACGCCGTCTGCTTCGTTTTACTATGCTTTTGGATTCAGCAAGCTTTTCCCGGATAATCCCCGGTTCAACGGCTATCAGCTGGGGTATCTGGATCCGGATCAGGAGTACCCGGTCGACTGTCTGGTAGGCGCCTTTATGCTGGTCCGGCGGGAAACGGTGGAGCAGGTCGGCGGGCTGGATGAGACGTTTTTTATGTATGGTGAGGATTTGGACTGGTGTTACCGCATCAAGCAAGCGGGCTGGGGGATTTATTATTATCCGCGGACCCGCATCATACATTTAAAAGGCGGGAGCGCCCGGCGCCGGCCGTTTAAGATTGTATATGAATTTCACCGTGCAATGATCTTGTTTCACCGGAAGCATTACCGGAAGCAGTACAATCCCCTCGTGAACGGGGCAGTTTACGCAGGTGTAGGCGTTAAATTCGCTCTCTCTCTGCTTGTGAATTGGTTGAGACCGGTGAAGCCGGCTCCGCCGCTGCGTCCGCAAACGGCTGTAAACGGTGAAACCGTACGGCGCGAAGGGTAATGCCGCAAACGGCTGTAAACGGTGAAACCGTACGGCGTGAAGGGTAATGCCGCAAACGGCTGTAAACGGTGAAACCGTACGGTGTGAAGGGTAATGCCGCAAACGGCTGTAAATGGTGAGACCGTACGGCGCGAAGGGTAATGAAGGTTAGCGAGGGAGGGATTCCCCGCCCGCGAATTTTTTAAATTGATCGATATGAATGCCGAGGTGACGTTATGATTCGCCGCAATCAGCGGTTTTTGACCCAACTCTATATCATCGCCGATTTCATCATCATTCAGCTGGCCTTTGTGGTGGCATGGTGGCTGAAATTCCGCAGTGGTTGGCTGATGTACGAGAATCCGCTGCCGATCGAATCCTACGGGTACTGGAGCGTAATTTATGCGCTGATTGCCGCTTTGACGGGTTTGATGTTTGGTCTCTATATCCCGAAACGCAAAAAGCGGTTTGCTGATGAAGTGCTGAAGATTTTCCAGATACATGTGTTTAGTATTTTCGTGCTGCTGGGCCTGATGTTTTTTGTCAAAGAAATTAACATATCCCGGCAATACCTGGCGATTTACATGGGGCTGAACGTTTTTGCCATTTTGCTCTACCGCTTTGTCTTGAAGCGAATGCTGAAGTCTTTCCGTAAAAAAGGCTTGAACCGCCAGTTTGTCCTGATCCTAGGTGCCGGTTCGCTTGGCAAAAAGTTTTACCATAACCTCGAGCAGTATCCTGAACTGGGTTATGAGGTGGTGGGGTTCCTGGATGACTACCATACGTGGGACGGGATTGAGGAACGCCGTTACAAGCCGGTGCTTGGCACGATTGATGAGCTGCCGGAGAAGCTGGAGACGCTGCTTATTGACGAGGTCATTTTGGCGCTGCCGCTGGATGCGCACCATAAATACCCGCGAATTATCGCAGCATGCGAAAAGGCGGGCGTCCGGACGCTGATCATTCCCGACTTTTTTGATTATTTGCCGGCCCGTCCGTATTTCGATAATTTCGCCGGGATGCCGATGATCAACGTGCGCGATATCCCGCTCGATATGGCGGGGAACCGAATCGCCAAGCGGATGTTCGATATTGTTTTCGCTGTTTTTGCCATCATTGTTACCAGTCCTGTTATGTTGGCAGTCGCAATTGGGGTGCGGCTCACCTCCCCAGGGCCGGTCATCTTCAAGCAGGAGCGCGTGGGGCTGAACCGCCGTAACTTTATGATGTACAAATTCCGCTCGATGAAAATGCAGACCGAAGAGGAAGAAGACCGCGGCTGGAGTACGCCGGACGATCCGCGCCGGACCCGGTTCGGCAGCTTTATCCGCCGGACGAGTCTGGATGAGCTGCCCCAGTTCTTCAACGTGCTGTTGGGGCATATGAGCGTGGTGGGCCCACGGCCGGAACGTCCTTATTACGTTCAGCAGTTCAAAGGCGAAATTCCCAAGTACATGGTTAAGCATCATGTCCGCCCGGGCATTACCGGCTGGGCGCAGAGCAACGGTCTGCGTGGAGACACGTCGATTGAGGAGCGGATCAAACACGATATTTTTTATATCGAGAACTGGTCGTTATTATTCGATATCCGCATTATTTTAAAGACGATTCGAAATGGTTTTGTTAACAAAAATGCGTATTAGTTCCGGTGGGGAGTATTTACAAATCACGTCTTCGTCTTCCTCCACCTAGTTAATCGGCAACCGTTGCACTAAGCTAACTCAGCCAGCGGAAGCCGGTCACTTTGCAGAGATGTTGGCCTGCACCCCATATTCCCTTCTTCTCCCGTTATGCCGAAGAGGCGCAGCGGGAGATTGTTTTTATCTAGGCTTTTTACATTTATTCACACAATATAAAGGAACCTGCTGCTATGAAAAAACTTACCGTATCGCTCGCCGTCCTGTTCGCTTTGTCTCTGCTCGTTGTGCTGTCCCTGTCCTTTTATGGCGGAAAGGAAAAGCCCGCTGTCAAAGAAGGACCGGCCGCTTACCGGATCGTAGCCCATGCGATGGGCGGGATCGAGCACCAACCTTACACGAATGCCTACGAGGCTTTTGTCGCCAATTATGAAAAAGGCACCCGCATCTTTGAAGTGGATTTTATGCTGAGTACGGACGGGTACCCGCTTGCCCGTCATGAATGGTCCGCCAATATGAGCAAGCTGCTGGGGCAAACCCGGACGCTTCCGGCGGAAAAACAGGATCAGCCGCTTAGCCGCAAAGAGTTTATGGGTACGCCGATCTTTGAATTTTATACTCCGCTTGACGGGGAACGGATCCTGGATCTGATGGAGCACTATCCTGATGCATACATTGTGACGGATACCAAGGAGGATGACGCCGGGTACTTGCGTCTGCTGAGGAAGCTTGCAGAGGAAGCCAAAACAAGAAATCCGGCCCTGCTGGATCGGGTGGTGCCGCAAATATATTCGCGGGAAATGTTGGCCCAGGTCAAAGACATTTATCCGTTCCCACAGGTGATCTATACGCTGTATGCTTCTGAGGATAGCGACGAAGCGGTGGTGGAGTTCGCTAAAAAAACGGGTGTATGGGTGACCATGGCCGATTCGCGCGCAACGGAGAAGTTTGTCGGCGATTTGATTCAAACCGGAACACAGGTTTATGTGCATACGGTAAACGATGAGGAACGGATTCGGGAGTTGAGCAAAATGGGGGTCAGCGGTTTTTACACCGATTACTTTTCAGAAGAAGACTTCAGCCGAATGCAAGGCCTCTCATCACTCAGCCGGTAATTAGGTAATTACATGGATCCATACAGCCACTTTTAAGAAAATAAGCGAAAAAACGTTCGTATTTTTTGGTATACTGGAAACAGCTTAAGTGGAACGATTTACGGTTTGACACCCCGCCTGCGGCTGCTATAGACTGGATGTACTGTTTTTTGGCGGCGCTCTGCCGGCGAAGTTACTAAGTAGTGGAGGAATGGTTGTTGGAACAGAAAACAGAACCGCGGGTATGGATTCAGGAATGGCGCCATGTCTTCAAGCTGGATCCGGACCGTACCCTTACGGACGAGATGCTGGATGCAGTGTGCCGTTCCGGTTCGGATGCGATAATGATAGGCGGCTCTACGGGAGTCACCTATGACAACACGCTGGAGCTGCTGACCCGGGTGCGAAGGTATAACCTGCCTTGTGCGCTGGAGGTATCAGACCTGGAGGCTGCTGTGCCCGGGTTCGATCTGTATCTGATTCCGATGGTGCTGAACAGCCCTGACCCTGCATGGATTGTGGGCCATCACCGCGTGGCAATTGAACGGTACGGTTATTTTATTCCGTGGGACCGGCTGCTTGCCGAAGGGTATGTTGTCATGAACGGCGATTCCGCCGTAGCCCGTCTGACCGGGGCGGATACGAAGCTTGAACCGGAAGGGGCCGCTGCTTATGCCCGTTTGGCAGACAAGCTGCTCTCTCTTCCGATTATCTATCTGGAATACAGCGGCACGTTTGGAGATATGGAGCTTGCCGCGGAAGTTTATGCAGCTGTAGAGAACGGCAGGCTGTTTTATGGCGGCGGTATCTCGGATGCGGCGGAAGCGGAGCAGGCGGCGGGCATATGCGACACCGTGGTCGTAGGGAATGCGGTGTACCATGACTTGGCTGGTGCGCTCCGCACGGTAGAAGCTGTGAAGAAGGTGCCGTTGCGGCGTGTATAACACCGTATATCATTAAGGGAAATCTCATTTCCTTTTGCTTATACATTATCCGTTTGTTTTTTTGCATTATTCGTCTGTTTATATGTTTCCAAGTTCCGTCGTACTGTTCAGAACTACTCTTAACGCAACACTCTTATATCAATTAAATAAATCCAAGTCGTCTTTATCCATCCAGCACCTCTTCATTATCAACGGAAAGGAGCATGTTTCGCATGCAAACCCTTAGTATACAGGAAGCCGTGTCACGGCTGAACCCGCCGCAGCGGCAGGCGGTTGAGACAACCGAAGGCCCGCTGCTTATCATGGCCGGAGCGGGAAGCGGCAAGACCCGGGTGCTGACTCACCGTATCGCCTGGCTGATTGCCAACCGCAAAGCGCCGCCATGGTCTATTTTGGCCATTACATTTACCAATAAGGCGGCACGCGAGATGCAGGAGCGGGTATCGAAGCTGGTTGGACCGGAAGGCCGCGATATTTGGGTATCCACCTTCCACTCCATGTGTGTGCGTATTTTGCGCAAGGACATCGACCGGATCGGGTTTACCTCTAACTTCTCTATTCTGGATTCCACCGATCAGCTGTCGGTCATCCGGAACTGCATGAAGGATCTGAACATCGATACCAAGAAGTTTGAGCCCAAAGCAATCCAGGCGATGATCAGCGCAGCCAAAAACGAACTGATCGAACCGGCAGCCTACGAACGCAAAGCGGGCGATTATCTGGAAGCCCAGGCGGCGAAAGTTTACGCTATGTACCAGAGACGGCTGAAGAGCAACAACTCGCTTGATTTCGACGACCTCATCATGGCGACGATTCAACTGTTCAAGGAAGTTCCTGAAGTGCTCGATTTTTATCAAAAAAAATTCAAATATATCCATGTGGACGAATACCAGGATACTAACCGTGCCCAATACATGCTGTGCCGCATGCTGGCCGATGCGCATCACCGGATTTGCGTGGTGGGCGACAGCGACCAGTCGATTTACCGCTGGCGTGGAGCGGATATCACCAACATTCTGAATTTTGAAGAGGATTATCCGGAAGCAAAGGTGATATTGCTGGAGCAGAACTATCGCTCGACCTCTACAATTCTGAACGCGGCAAACGGCGTAATCGCCAACAACAGCGGACGGAAACCGAAAAAGCTGTGGACGGACGCCGAAGAAGGGCCAAAAATCAAGGTATACCGTGCCGATTCCGAACATGACGAAGGGTACTTCATTACCGGGGAGATCAGCAAAAACGTCAAACAGGGACGGCGTTACCAGGACCATGCGATTTTGTACCGTACCAATGCCCAGTCCCGGGTAATCGAGGAAATTCTGATCAAATCGGATATCCCGTACCAAATCGTGGGCGGCATCAAGTTCTACGACCGTAAAGAGATCAAAGACCTGCTCGCTTACCTGCGTCTGCTGTCCAATCCGGACGACGACATCAGTTTGACGCGCATCATTAATGTGCCTAAACGCGGGCTCGGCGATACAACCGTGGCGAAGCTGGCGGCGGCTGCGGGGGAGCGGGGCGTGTCGATTTTCCGTGTGCTTCAGACCGTGGATGACCTCGGTTTTGCCGGACGTACGCGCAATGCGCTGGTGGATTTCTACGATATGATTGAGGCGCTGCACCGGATGACGGAATTCCTGTCGGTGACGGAATTGACCGAAAAAGTGCTGGAAATGTCGCAATACCGGATGGAACTGCAGCAGGAGAACACGATTGAGTCCCGTTCCCGGCTGGAGAACATTGACGAGTTCCTGTCCGTTACCATGGAATTTGAAAAAAATAACGACGACAAGTCGCTTGTATCCTTCCTGACCGACCTGGCGCTTATCGCCGACATTGACAGTATGAATGACGACGAAGACGACGACCGCGGCGACGCGGTGGTGCTGATGACGATGCACAGCGCCAAGGGACTGGAATTCCCGACCGTTTTTATTGTCGGCATGGAAGAAGGCGTCTTCCCGCATAGCCGGGCGTTCCTGGATAACGAGGAGCTGGAAGAAGAGCGGCGGCTCGCTTATGTAGGCATCACCCGGGCGGAGAAACAGCTGTTCCTCAGCTGCGCACGGATGCGCACGCTGTTCGGCCGGACGACGGCTAACGCGCCGTCCCGCTTTCTGGAGGAAATCCCGGAGGAGCTGAAGGAAGACACCGGTGGCACAGCCGACCGGTTCCGCCGGGGCGGCGACCCCGGCGGGGCATACGGCGGCCGAGGCTTTAGCGGCTCCCGCGGCGGCAACTTCGGCAGCCGGAGTACAGCGCCGGCAGCATCGGCTTCGGCCTTCGGCAGCGGCAGCTCCGCCAAGGCCACGACGGGCCGCGTCACGATGACGACCGGCGCGGCCAGCGCCCGGTCGGCTGCAGCACCGGCCGCAGCCGGAGCAGGCGGTTCCTTTAAGGCCGGCGACAAAGTCTCCCATGGCAAGTGGGGGACCGGAACCGTCGTAGCCGTGAAAGGAACGGGAAATGACACGGAGCTGCAGATTGCTTTTCCGGCTCCGGTGGGCGTGAAGCGGCTCCTGGCCGGTTTTGCTCCGATTACCAAGGTGGAATAATCCAGAAGACGGAGTGTAATTCGCTCTGTTTCGGTTTACGCTACTAAGAGTACAAGGCTCAAAGGAATTTATGACGGAGGGGATTGTTCGGATGGATGCCAGGCAGGCTATGGAAGAGCTTGTAGCGGAACTCAATAAATACAATTACCACTACTACACCCTGGATGCGCCGCTCGTAAGCGATAAAGAGTACGATGCGCTGTATGACCGGTTAACCGCGCTGGAAGCCGAAACCGGAATCGTGCTGCCGGATTCGCCTACCGTCCGGGTCGGCGGAGAAATTCTGAAGGGTTTTGCGCCCCACCGCCATCTGGCTCCGCTGTGGAGCTTGGACAAGGCGCAGAACATTGAACAGCTCCGGAACTGGAATGCGCGTGTGCTGCGGCTGGTTAACGACTACAACACCAAAAATCCGGATAACCCTCTCCCCGAGCCGTGTTATGCCGTGGAATTAAAGTTCGACGGGCTGACGCTGAACCTCACGTACCGGGACGGCGAATTGGTGCAGGCCGCTACGCGAGGGAACGGGGTAACCGGGGAAGGCATTCTCGCTCAGGTGAAGACGATCAAATCGGTGCCGCTTACCATTCCGTTCAAGGACGGTGTGATTGAAGTTCAAGGCGAAGGCATCATGAATTTGTCGGTGCTGGAGGACTATAACAAACGGGCCGCGGAACCGCTGAAAAATGCCCGGAATGCCGCCGCGGGCGCGCTGCGTAACTTGAACCCCAAGCTAACCGCCGAACGCAGGCTGAATGCTTATTTTTATAACGTTGGTTATGCTGAGGGCATCCAGTTCAAGGACCATCAGGAGATGATGGGATTCCTGCGCGACAACCGGTTTAAAGTGAATCCGTATCTGACGTATTTCTCGAAATTTGACGATGTGACCGAACAGCTGGCGGAGATCGAAGAAGGCCGCACGAAGCTGGATTATCTCATCGACGGCGCGGTAATCAAAGTCACCGACTTCCGCATCCGCGAGGTGCTTGGTTACACCGACAAATTCCCGCGTTGGGCGGTTGCGTACAAATTTGAAGCCGAGGAAACGACAACCGTGCTTAAGGGTGTCAGCTGGAACGTGGGACGTACCGGCAAGGTGACGCCGCTTGCGCGGGTGGAGCCGGTGGAGCTCGCCGGGGTGACTGTGCAGAACTGCACGCTAAACAATGTGGGCGATATTGAACGCAAAAATCTGAAGCACGCGCTCGGAACCCGGGTGTTCATCCGGCGGTCCAACGACGTCATCCCGGAGATTTTGGGCAAAGTGACCGAAGAAAGCGACGGCGAGGAGATTATCTATCCGACGCATTGTCCTTCCTGCGGGTTCCCGCTGGAGCAACGGGGGGCGCATTTGTTCTGTAACAACAAGCTGAACTGCAAACCTCAGATCATCGGACGGATTACGCATTTTGCTTCCCGGGACGCCATGGATATTGAGACGTTCAGCGACAAAACGGCGGGTCAGCTCTACGATGAACTGAGCGTGCGGGAGCCGGCCGACCTGTATGAACTGAAACTGGAGCAGCTGGTGAAGCTGGAGCGGTTCGGCGAGAAAAAAGCGGCGAATTTGCTGCAGGCGCTGGAAAACAGCAAAGACAGAGATCTGGCATCCTTCCTGTACGCCTTGGGTATTCCGAATACGGGCAAGGCGACCACCCGGATGCTGGCGGAGCATTTCCGCAGCCTTGACAAAGTGATGGAAGCAACGGCGGAAGAGCTGGCGGGCCTGCCTGATATCGGCGGAATTGTCGCCGAAAGCATTGTCGGTTATTTTGCTGATCCGTTTATTCTGAATGGGATCCAAAGACTGCGTGAGCTGGGGGTTGAACCCAAGGTGGAAGCTCCGCGTGAAGTGGTGCAGGACTCGGTGTTCAGCGGCAAAACGGTGGTGCTCACAGGCACGCTGCACCGGCTGACCCGGGACGAAGCAGCGGACAGACTGGAGGCGCTCGGCGCCAAAGTGTCCGGCAGCGTCTCAAAGAAAACCGATTACGTTATTGCCGGAGAGAAAGCGGGCAGCAAGCTGACCAAAGCGCAGGAGCTCGGCATTACGATTATTGACGACGAGGAAGAACTGCTGCGTTTGCTCCAAATGGAATCCTGATCGGACAGAAGATGCACATAAACAGTTGATAAAAGACGTTTCTCATGCCTACAGGGCGGGAAACGTCTTTTTTATATGCTGAAAGTAAATATTTAACAATGAATTGATCTTCATTTGATCATCCTTTAATGCTTTCCCATTACGATGATTACGAATATATTTCCTACGCGGAAGGGGAATTACCTTGAAACCAATGCTTCGAACTCTTTTGGCTGGCGGCCTGGCGCTGTCCGTCGTTTCGGCCGGTACATACGTTGGCGCGGCAACAGCTCAACCAAAAGCTGCCAAGCCCCAAGCCGCTGCACCCGCAGCGTCCCAGAACAAAGCAGCCTCTAAAAACCTGATCGTGCTTATCGGCGACGGCATGGGTCCGGCGCAGGTCTCGGCGGCCCGGTATTACCAGCAGTATGACAAAAAAGTGAATCACCTCAACCTGGACCCTTATTATGTAGGCCAAGCAACAACCTATGCAGACCGCGGGGAAGACGGCGGCAAAGTTGTCTCAGGCATTGTAACCGACTCGGCTTCGGCCGGCACCGCTTTTGCTACAGGGCACAAAACCTACAACGCAGGCATCAGCGTCTCGAATGAAGACGTAAGTAAACCGTTTGCCTCCGTAATTGAAGCTGCCGAAGCCTCCGGTAAAGCAACCGGCCTGGTAACGACGGCCCGGATTACGCATGCGACGCCGGCTGTGTATGCCTCTCACGTCCGCAACCGCGATAATGAAGCGGCTATTGCTTCCCAGTACCTGGACAGCGGAGTGGATGTGCTGCTGGGCGGGGGCAAGCAGTTTTTTGTCACCAAAGATGAAAAAGGCAAGCGCACCGATAAAAACCTGCTCGGCGATTTCAAAGCCAAAGGCTACCAGGTCGTGGAATCGGCAAACAATCTGAAGGCCGTACCGGCCAAAGAAGGAACCAAAGTGTTGGGTCTCTTCGGAAGCTCCCATGTCGCTTATGTGCCGGACCGCACGCCGGAAACGCCGAGTCTTGCAGCTATGACGTCGAAGGCGCTGGATATTTTGTCCAAAGATAAAGAAGGATTTGTCATGATGATTGAAGGCGGCCGGATCGACCATGCCGGGCACGCTAACGATCTGCCGACTATGGTGCAGGAAACGCTGGATTTTGATGCGGCTTTCAAAACGGCGATCGAATTTGCCAAAAAAGACGGCAATACCTCCGTCGTAGTTACGGCGGACCACGAAACCGGCGGTTTGTCGCTCTCTCGCGACAACATTTATGAGCTGAACATGGACCTGTGGGATAAGCAAAAGCATTCGTCGGAGAGTCTGGCCAAAACGCTGGAGGAAGCGCAGACGCCGGAGGATATCCGCAAAATCGTCCAGGAAAATACCTGGATTACGGATCTGTCCGATGAAGAAGTACAGCAAATCATGGCCGGCGACGGCTCATCCTACAAACGCGAAGGTGCGTACAATGCCGTGATCTCGAAACGTCTGCTGGTTGGCTGGTCTGGCCATGGCCACTCCGCCGTCGATGTAGGGGTTTGGGCTTACGGGCCAATTGCCGACAAAGTCAAAGGCCAAGTGGACAATACGCAGATCGCTAAAGCCGGAGCGGCTGTCGTGGGTGTCGATTTGAACAAACGTTCTGAGGAGCTTCAAGCTCAATATATCTATCCAAAATTTAAAATCAGCCGTGACAACGAAGTGCTGTATCCGGCGAAGGCGTTAACCGCAGCGCTTGGCGGAGCTGCCAAGGAGAACGGGGGCGTGCTGAAGCTGACGATCAGCAAAAATACGGCCGATATCGACCTAAACGGCAAAAGCGCAAAGCTGAACGCCAAAGCCGCCGCTTACACGGTAGATATCGATAACGGCACGGTGTATTTGCCGCTTGAGGCGTTTAAGCAGCTGTCCGGCCGCAGCTTGGCTTGGGATTCGCTGTCCGAGCGGATTGCGCTGAAGTAGCGGAGAGCCTGCGGATGCTGTCCTTACATCAAGTAGAAAAAAGCTTTAGGATCGACGGCCGTGCCGTCCCGATCCTGAACATTCCGGAATGGAAGGTGGAAGCAGGGGAGCAGGTGGCAATTACCGGGCCAAGCGGGTCCGGTAAGAGCACCCTGCTTCACCTTGTTAGCGGCCTGCTCCGGCCAGACCGGGGCGAAATCCGCGTCGACGGGCAGGCGCTGGAAGGGCTGAAGGAATCCGAGCTGGACCGTTACCGTGCCGGGAAAATCGGTTATGTGCTGCAGAATTTTCATCTCATTCCCTCGTTGACGGCCAGACAAAATATCGAGCTGGCGCTGGCCGCCCGCCTTTCTTCCGCTGAGCGGAAAAGGCTGGTGGACGGGTGGCTGGAACGGGTAGGGATGCGGAACCGTGCGGAGCATCTGCCTTCCCAGCTCTCGCGGGGACAGCAGCAGCGGATTGCCATTGTGCGGGCGCTGATCAACGAACCGCTGCTGGTGCTTGCCGATGAGCCTACGGGAAGCCTGGACTGGGAATCGGCCGACACGATTGCCGAGCTGCTGCTGGAGCTGAGCGGCAAAGAAAACCATACGCTCCTCGTGGTTACGCACGACCGCAATCTGGCCCGGCGTTTCCCCAAAAGTGTCGATATTTACGACATTAACCGGCTAAAGCCGCCGGGGTACGGAGAAAAGCTGCGTCTGCCGCGCACCGTTCCGGAAGAAGGTGTCATATGAGCCTGATGAAGCTGATGTTCCGTAATCTGCTGCACCGCCGGTTTTTGTCCCTGCTTACGGTATGTGCGGTTGCGCTGACGGTGGCTTTTATCGTGTTATTTCTCCTGTCGAGGGAAAGTGTCGAACAAGGTGCGGAGCAGGGGTACGGCCCATATGATCTGGTTATCGGGGCCGAGGGCAGCGAAACCCAGCTGGTCTTGAACACGTTTTACCATATCGGCGCGCCTACCGGGAACGTTCCGGCGCAGACGCTGGACCAGGTAAGGTCGGATGAAGGGGTCAAAGCGGCCTACGCGATGACCACAGGGGACAACTACAAGGGATTTCCTGTCGTGGGGCTGGACGCGGAGTATTTCCTCACCCGTTATGGAGACCGTAGCTTGCAGGAAGGTTTTTTGTATGGAAAAACGGGTGAAGCTGTGATCGGGTATTATGCGGCGCGTGAGCTTGGCCTGAAGCCGGGCGATACGTTTACCGGATCGCATGGGTTGGTCCAGGATGAGGGGCATGGCTTGATCCAGGATGAAGGGCAGCCGCAAGCTCGTCCTGAAGGCCATTCGGAATCGCAGCCTGCCTCCAAAGCGGAAGCAGGCATTGCTCTGGCAAACGGTCATGAATCTGAAGAGCACATGGCCTCGGGCACGGGGACAGACAGTCATGAGTCTGCGGATCACATGGCTTCGAGCACTGAGAAAGACGGGCATGAGTCTGCGGAGCACATAGCTTCAGGCACGGAGAATGACGGGCATGAGTCTGCGGATCACATGGCTTCGGGCACGGAGAAAGACGGGCATGAGTCTGCGGAGCACATGGCCTCGGGCACGGAGACAGACAGTCATGGAGAAGGCGAAGCTCATAGTCACGCCAGTTTTGTCTACACCGTAGTGGGGATTCTGCCGCCGCTGAATACACCGGATGACCGGGCGATTTTTACCACGGTAGATTATGCCTGGGCGGTACACGGCTTGGCTCCTGAAGAGCGGGAATTAACCGCCATCCTTGTGCAGCCGTCCAGCCTGCTGGGTGTTCACGCGTTGAAGGAATCATTTGAAGCCGGCAGCGGCGTTCAAGCAGTCTATACGAGTAAAGCTGTGTCCGATGTGCTGAATGTGGTCGATCAGGGCTCGCGGCTGCTCGAAATCGTATCAGGATTGTGTGTGCTGCTGGCCGCACTGACCATTTTGCTGTCGCTGGTTGCGGCGGCTGGTGAACGAACAAAGGATGCCGGGCTGCTGCGGCTGCTTGGCAAATCAAAATCGTATGTATGGACCACGCTGGTCGGTGAAGGATTGCTGTTAACGGCAACCGGCCTGCTGATCGGAATGGCTGCCGGTCACCTGGGGGCCTTTTTGCTGAAGGATACACTGTTTGCACAGACCGGTATTCAGCTTGCGCCGTTTCATTGGACAGGAGGCCACTTGGCTGTTGCTGCCGGAACACTGGCTATTGGACTGCTGTCCTCGGCCTTGCCGGCGTTTAAGCTGTACCGCCTTCAGCCGCTGTCATTGTTCAAATCCTAGGAGGGTTCATCACGTGAGAGAACTAAGGGTAAGCAGGATGCTGGTTATCGGAGCGATGGCAGCGATGCTGCTGCAGGGCTGCGGGGCAGATGACGGCACAGCAGAGAAAAGCGGTTCATTTGCTGCGGCGGAAAGTGGGGCTGCGGAAACGGCTGAAACGGTGGAGGCTGCCGGTGCTGTGGATTCTAGCGGCACAGCAGGGGTTAACGGTGCAAACGAGCCCAGCGGTACAGCGGGGGCTAACGGTGCAAACCAGCCTAACGGTATAGTCGAAGATACCGATGTAGTGAAAAGTGCCGGAACGCAGGCGACTTCCAGGCACCCGCTGCCAGATCCGGCAGCGGAGAAGGCGGTGCCTGCAGCCCCGGCTGCAACGGAGGCGGCTGGCGTGAACGCGGCCGAAACAGGCTCATCGGCGGCTGCTTCGGCCGCGCCAGAACTGTCCGCGTCCGCAGAGGCAGCGGGGCCATCCGGCCCGGCTTCGCCTGCGGCGGGAGCTGCGGCAGACGGCGGGGCTCCGTCCACGGCGCCGACCGAGTCTCCGGCTGCGGAACCGTTGGCTTCCGCTGGGCCGTCGCCGGCAGCAGCGCCGAAGGCGCCAGGCCGCGGAGCCGGCGCTGCGGCCGGACGCTCTGCGGCTGCGCCTTCCGCTCCGGCCTCCGCCGATGCCCGGCAAGCGCCGCCGGCACAGCCGGAGGACACCGCATCCGGCCGGAAGCCCGCGCCGCAGCCTTCTGGCGCTTCCGGCGCCAAGGCCGCCGGCATGCCGCAGGCGAAGCCGCACGGCCAGTCGGCCGGATCGGCAACGCCGTCCTCCCGGCCGGCTAAAGCGCCGCAGGCACCCGCAAGCGGACTGGCGTCGGCGGCCCCTGCGCCCGGCTCCCCGCCGTCCATCCCGCCCCAGTCCGCCGTACCCAGTCCGGCTGCAGCTGCCAAGCAAGCAGCGAAGCCAGCGTCCAAAGCGGACGGGAAGCGGGCGGGCGAAACTGCGATCGGCTGGTCCGAGTTTTTTGACGGGGAAGATCAGACCCGGCCGTCCGAGCGTTTTTGGGATTTAAGCGGCAGCCAGGTAACGATCAAGGGATTTATGGGCGAGGTGCTGTCTTTTGACAAACACTGGTTCCTGCTGATCCCTGAGCCTGGAGCGGAATGCCCTTTCGACAACGGCGATGAGACATACTGGAATAAAATCATGATCGTATTTGTACCGGACAGCGTAAACCTCCGCTACAAATCGGGTCCGCTACAGATCACAGGGAGATTGGATGTAGGCATCAAAATTGACGAGTCGGGCTACAAAACGATGTTTCGTCTATACGATGCGTCATTTAAAGAACTCTGATGCACGATTAAAACCAAACGGCTGTTTGAACCGGCAAGTTCCCGGACAAACAGCCGTTTTAATTTTTTATGCGCGGGCACCCGGCAGCCAGGCATCCTTGTCGTATCCCCGTTGTTCCCAATACCCGACATGGTCTTCGGCAATCAGCTCGATGCGATTCAGCCACTTCACCGACTTATACGCATACATTTGAGGCGTAACCAGCCGCACGGGCCCGCCTAGTTGGTTGGAAATCGGCCGGCCGTCGTAAAGCACGGCGACCATCACATCCTGCATTTGAGCCTGCTCAAGTGTCAGCGAGTCGGTGTATACCCCGTCGCCGGAATAAAATTTGACCATTACAGCTTCCGGTCTGACTCCCGCCTGATCCAGCATCTCGCGCAGCGGGATGCCCTCCCACGTGTATTGATAGACCGACTGCATAATCTGCTTGAACTGCAAATACTGTACATCGCCAGCGGCCAAAAGCAAGCCCGAACCTACAAGCTGCAATCATTGACTGAATAGGTAGTAGGTAATAGGGTAAATGGTATGGGCCCATACAACTTAATATAACTTACCCATGAGCCGGACTCAGATTCCGCTATTCTCTATATTATCTCCGTAACATGAGAATGCAGGACTCAGATTCCACTATTTGAGCAGCAGCACCTTATTAAAACGCTGTTCACGGCTATTAGCGGAACTACAGTCCGTGAACTTACGAATAAGCGCAAAACTAAGCGAATAGCGGAACTACAGTCCGTGAACTTACGAATAAGCGCAAAACTAAGCGAATAGCGGAATTACAATCCAGCTTGGCGGAGCTGCCCGACTAGCGGAGTTACAGTCCACTTTGGGGGACTGCCTACATCCTACAATCTAATACATGCAGACTAACTAACATTCTCTAGCCTGTAGATATCCTGTCACTCGCTTACTTTGTCCGAAGCCACCACCATAGTGCCTTTTGGAATAACAGTGTCTATAAAGACAGCAGCCAGCCGATTCAGTGTTACCTTGCAGCGGCAACATCGTTTCTTGCGGATGAGAGAGTGGGAGGTGGTGACCATAGGACAACCGCTTATGGGAAATGACGATAACGCTCTGGAATCTTATAGTTTGGTTCCCTATATAAACGCACTTTCACCACTTCTTACTGCTAGGGAATCAATTCAAAGCTATCGCTGCGGTCAACTTCGCCAGAACTCTTGCAAGGGTTGTTCTACTCTTGGAGAGCGCAGCTCCCATGCAGATATTTTACCTACTCTCTGCTGGAATCCAGCACATAGTAGGACTCAGTTTCCGGTTGTTGCCCCAGGGCAAGCGCTATGATGAATGCCGCCAGATGATCCACACGGAAAAGCGGCAGCCAGTCCCCATTTACTTCCGGTAAAACGGCCTCAGCTTGTTACGGACCGCGATGACGCGATGGATAGTGAACTCTACTCGGCCGCCCATTCGTCCAATTTATGGTCATTCGGCAGCAAAAGCGCCAGCAAACCAAGCAGAGGCAGGAAACCGCAAGCCACAAATACCTGAGTGATGCCTAGCCGGTCGATCAGATTGCCAATAACCAGCGAGCCAATTCCGCCTAGTCCAAAAGCAAGGCCGGTGATCAGTCCTGACACGGTACCGATATTGCCGGGATGCAGCTGCTGGGCATAAATAACGGTCACCGAAAAGCTGGACAGCAGGACGAACCCCCCGATGGCAAGCAGAACGACAGCCCAGAACTGATTAACAAAAGGCAGGGCGAGCGCAAACGGTACAGTGCCGACCATTGAAAATAAAATCAGGTTGCGGCGTCCGTAGCGGTCCGCCAGCGGTCCGCCAAAGAAGGTGCCCACTGCTCCGGCAGCCAGGTAGATAAAGATGTACACCTGTGCATCATCGAGCGGAAGGCGGTATTTTTCCATTAAGTAAAAGGCATAATAGCTGCCGATCGCCGCACCGTACCAGGAACGCACAAACACCAGAAATACGAGGATGACTGTTGCAGCCAAAATGCTTTTGCGGCGTGCAGGGTCTAAACTGCGGGCGGAGGAAGCACGGGTCTTGAAGGTATATCCCGCCTCCAGCATTTGTTTGTACCAGCGGGCCACATAGGCTTGAACAGCCACTCCCGCAGCCGCGATGACAGTAAAGCCAAGTGCGCCGATCTGGCCGAAAGGGATGAAAATCCATTTGGTAAGCATGGGTCCCAGGGATTGTCCGGCATTACCGCCCACCTGAAAAATCGATTGGGACAAGCCTTTTCGCAGTCCGGCAGCCATATGCGCCACCCGCATGCCTTCCGGATGAAACGTGGCTGATCCGAGACCAACAAGTACGACGGACAGCAGAACCAGCCAGTATTGGTGGGCATAGGCCAGCAAAAAGACGCCCGCTAAGGTGCAGCACATTCCCAGCGGCAGGAGAACCGGTCTCGGTTTGCGGTCGGCCGCATACCCGATCACTGGTTGGATGACGGAAGACGTGACGTTCAGGGTGAACGAGATCCAGCCGATTTGGGCGAAGGTCAGATACAAGTTATCTTTTAAAATAGGAAAGATAGCAGGGATGACGGCTTGGATGGAATCATTAAACAGATGGACAAAACTGACGGCCAATAAAATACGGTACACAGTGGCCTGCTGGGCATTACGCGCCGCGGCTGGCGACAACGGCGGAGACGATGGTTTGTTCATGTTCTCTCCTAACTATCCGCTTTAACTCTCTTCATCTAATATAAACAGACGGGAGGGAGCAGATTGATTTTCGTTTCGGCGGACTAGTGCCGGCCGTATAATTAAGACAATGACCTTAACTTACCCCCTTTCTTTAGAAGGTGCAACAGGAGAATTGGAGGTCTTGAAAGACTGCCTAAATTTTCATGCGATTAAAGGGTTGCTTAATAGAATAGGGAGTGGTATATTATTTCTTGTCGCTTGCGGCGGTTGCTAAATCGCTTGGCTGAAAAGCCAAAAAACAAGTTGACATGATAGTGAAAAACATGATATACTCTAATTCCTGTGATTGACGAGATATATTTTCGTCATCAGGGCAAGTTCTTTGAAAACTGAACAAATGGAACGCGTTGTTATTATAGATTCATTATTGATTATGAA